>JAYVQF010000358.1:0-3263 GCA_043777195.1 Thermoanaerobaculia bacterium | reverse complement strand
TGAAGCCGATGACGATGGCGCCCGCCGCCGCCGCCAGGTTGATGTCGGTTTCGGTGATGCCGCCGGTGGCGGCGTGCAGAATGCGGATGCCGATTTCCTCGCTGGCGCAGGCACTGATCGCGCTCTTGAGCACTTCGACCGAACCGTCGGTGTCGGCCTTGATAATGACCGCGAGCTCCTTGATTTCGCCCTGTTTGGCTTTCGCGAACAGATCGTCAAGGGAGATGGCGCCCTTGCCCTTTTGTTTGCCTTTCTTTTGTTCAAGACGGAAAGCCGCGATCTGCCGGGCCTTCGCTTCGTCCTCGACCACGGTGAGCGTGTCGCCCGCATTCGCGACTTCGGTGAAGCCCATCACTTCCACCGGCATGGAGGGGCCGGCGGACGAAATGCGCTTGCCGTTGTCGTCGAACATGGCGCGCACGCGCCCCCACACCGAGCCGCACACGAAGACATCGCCTTCGCGCAGGGTGCCTTCCTGAACAATGACCGTCGCGACCGAGCCTTTCGCGCGGTCGAGGCGGGCTTCCAAGGCCGCAGCCTTGGCCGGCTTGTCAGTGACCGCCTTGAGGTGGCGCAGGTCGGCGGTGAGGTGGATGAGTTCGAGCAGTTCCTTGATGCCAATTTTTTTCTTGGCGGACACCATGGCCACCGGGGTATCGCCACCGAAGCCTTCCACGAAGAGGCCGTGCTGGCTGAGCTGCAACTTGATGCGGTCGGGTTCGGCGCCGGGCTTGTCGATCTTGTTGACCGCAACGATGATCGGCACCTTCGCCGCCTGAGCGTGATGGATCGCCTCGATGGTCTGCGGCATGACGCCGTCATCGGCGGCCACCACGAGAATGACGATGTCGGTGACCTTGGCGCCACGGGCGCGCATCAGGGTGAAGGCTTCGTGACCGGGCGTGTCAATGAAAGTGACCGGGCGGTTGTCGCCGGTATCGACGCGGTAGGCGCCGATGTGCTGGGTGATGCCGCCGGCCTCGCCCGTGGTGATGTCCACGGAATGAATGGCCATGAGCAGCGAGGATTTGCCGTGATCGACATGGCCCATCACGGTGACGACAGGCGGGCGCGGCGTGGCGGCGCCGGTTTCGGGCGCGTCTTCGTCCATCACCAATTCGTCTTCAAAGGAGACGATTTCCGCGAGACGGCCGAATTCGGCGCAGGTGTACTGGATCAATTCCTCATCGAGCGTCTGGTTGATGGTGGCCATCAGGCGGCGCATGAATAGTTTCTGGATGACATCGCGGACCTTGACGCCCAGTTTGTCGGACAGTTCCTTCACCGTGATCCCTTCGCGCACATAGATGACCTCGCCGGCGGCTTTCGCCTTTTCGACGACCTGCGCCATCTCCGACACGCGAGTCTCCTCGCGCATCCGCGAAATTTCTTCCTTGCTCATGCGCCGTTCTTTGCGTCCGCGGCCGCCGGAGGGGGGGGGTGGCGGCGCCCGGCGCTGGCCGGGGCGGGCGGTGGGGCGCGGCGGCTGGTAACTGCCGGGCGCGGGCAGCGAGACAATTGCGCTCGACAGCTGCGGTTTGTCGGATATCTTGAAATCGGGCGCGTCCATTTTTTTCAGGACGATCACCCGCGGTTCATCTTTTTTGATGCGCAGTTTGGGCAGCGCCATCGGCTCGACCCCTAGCGGTTTTTGCGCGGGCGAGGGAGCGGCGGCTTCCTGCACGCCCGCTTCGTTCACCGGTTCGCTGTGCGCGGCGGGGGCGGACGGCGCTTCGGGAGGCGGCGCCGGGGGGGCTTTTTTTACCAGGCGCAAAAGCGGCGCCGGCAGCGGATCCACAGTGCGCGGCCGGGGTGCGGGACCAACCGGCGCGGCGGGGGCCTGGACTGCAACAGCTTCCATTTCAGCAGAGGAAAGACCGGGAGCGGATGCGTCCGGCGCGGGGGATGCCACCGGTGCGGTCATCGCGGCATCCGCATGCGAAGCCGGTGCGGGCGCTTCGGATGCGGCGACCGTCACAACAGGGACGACCGGGCTCGCAAGCGCGGATTGCGGCTCGAGCTCCGCTGCGGACGGCTGCGGCGCCTCCACTGCGGCTTTCTGAATAACCACCGCCGTTTTCGGCTTGATGGCGGCGGCGTCATGGGCGCGCCTCAGCATCGCCATGACATCCTTGCCGGCGAACTTGCCGGGGGCGGGCTTGCGGTCCTTCTCCGGCGTCTTGGGCCGGCGCGCGGCGCGCACCTTGTCCTGCTGCTCGGAGGTGACCCACGACTGCGGGTTGGTGATGTGCTCGCCGAGCTCCTTCGCGATCGCGAAGAGTTCCCGGCTTTCGATGCCGAGCTTTTTCGCGAACTCGTGGGCTTTCAGCTTGTCGCTGGTGGGTTCAGTCATGGATCACCTGGGAAGGGGCGCGAGAGGGAGGAGACAAAGACAATAACAAGAACGATGAGCGATGAAATTGGGCGTGATGAACGAGGTGTCGGGATAATAATCAGGCGTCGGGTTTTTCGATTTCGGGCGCGGTTTCGGGTTCGGCGTCATCGTCTGCGGCATTGGATTTGTCGGCCACGACGGCGTTCGCAAGCGCCTTGCGCGCGGCGGCGACAACGCGCGCGGCCAGCGCACCCAGCTCGGGCACCACGGCTAAGAGCGCGTCGGGGGTCATCTCAGCGAGGGTGGGCACATGCGTCAGGCCGGCTTCTTTGAGCAGCTTGATCGGTTTGAGGCTGATGCCGGGCAGATCGTACAGATCGTAAACCGGCTCGGCGGGCTTTCTGGGCGCGGCGGCGGCCGTCGCGACGCCTTCGGCGCTGGGGGCCGCTTCGTCATCGGGCACGGTTTTGCCCGCCTGCGCTTCGGCGTTGGTGCGCAGTTCCTGTTCGGTGCGGACCTGCACATCCCAGCCCACCAGTTTGACGGCGAGACGGACATTGGCGCCCCGCCGGCCGATCGCCAGCGAGAGTTGATCCTCATCCACGATGGCTTCAAGGACTTTCTTTTCGCGATCCAGCACAGCGACCCGATTAACCCGGGCGGGCGAGAGCGCACGCTTGGCGAACTCGGTCAGGTCATCCACATAGGGAATGACATCAATGCGTTCGCCCTTCAGTTCGCGGGTGATGCCCTGGATGCGCGAACCGCGGATGCCAACGCAGGCGCCGACCGGATCGATGTCGCGCACGGTGGATACAACGCCGATCTTGGCCCGCTCGCCCGGTTCGCGGGCGACCACGCGAACCACCACGGTGCCGTCGTACACTTCCGGCACTTCCATCTCGAATAATTTGACGAGGAACTGCGG
>JAYVQF010000357.1:0-3272 GCA_043777195.1 Thermoanaerobaculia bacterium | reverse complement strand
TGGCGGAGGCGCCCTCGGAGGAGACCACGCGGAAAAAAATTTCCTGCTTTTCCGTGTCAATTTCCCAGATCGAGGAAGCCTCGGCGCCCAGCACCTCTTCCGCCGATTTCATGCCGGTCCTGAGAACTTCCTCAATTTTCAGGGTGGAGGAGATACGCTTGGACATCTCCAGGAGGTTTTCAAGCTGCGCCAGTTGCCGCTCCGCCCCGCGCGATACCGGTCGGCCGCGATCCGCCGCGGGCGCCACCGGACGAACGTTTTTTTTCATGGCGGCCTTTTTTGCCTTCGGTTTTGCCTTCAGCCGCGAGCGGGCGGCTGGAGCGGCCTTGCGCGGCTTCACCGTCTTGCTCGCAGACCGGGCCGGCTTTTTGAGCGGTTTTGCTTTCGCCATGATCGGCCCATTATAAAAGCTCCCGCGCCTCGCACTGGGCCGAATTGCGGGCGTGGGTTAAAATAATTTGGCGATTTCTTCCGCCGCCCGCCGGGAAGCGCCGGGCCCGCCGAGTTTTTCACGGACGATGGCGAGGGCGGCGCGCTGGCGCGTGCGTTCAACGGGATCGCCCAGCAGAGGGCGCAGCAGCGCCGCAATCTTTTCCGGTGTGCAGTCGCCCTGGATCAGTTCCGGGTAGACCCGGCCGCCCTGCGGAAGATCCGCCACCAGATTGACGAGCGCCACATGGGGGACTTTAACCAGCCGCTTGGCAATGAGATAGGTGACCGGCGCGATGCGGTAAACCATGCCGCCGGGAATCCCGTGCCAGCCGCATTCCAGGGTCGCGGTACCGCTCGCCACCGCCACGGCATCCAGACTGCGCAGCAGTTCAGGATAATCATTGCGGATGATTTTCACTTGCGGAATCCCGGCGGCGACCGCGAAATTTTCGTCGGCCAGAGTTTCCGGCGCGGGAATAAGAAAATGGGCCGCAGGAAATTCAGCCGCCAGAATTTTCGCCGCTCCCAGCAGCGGCGGCAGAAGCCGGGCGACTTCACCGCGCCGTGATCCCGGGAGCAGGCCGATGAGTGGCGCGTCCTGCGAGAGGGCGTGTCGCGCGCGGAATTCCTGCACCACCCCGGCATCTCGTGCGGCATCGGGCGGCGCGTAATGATCGGCCAGTGGGTGGCCGGTAAAGGCGACCGGCACCCCGGCCTGTTCATAGATTTCCCGCTCGAAAGGGAGAATCACCAGCATTTTTTTCACCAGACGCTTGAGTTGTTTGATCCGCCCCTTGCGCCAGGCCCAGACCTGAGGGCTGATGTAGTAAACGATGGGAATACCGCGCGCCGCAGCCTTCTCCGCAAGACGCAGGTTGAAATCCGGGAAGTCCACCAAGACCAGCAGGTCAGGCCGGTGCGAGTCGAAATCAGCGACGAGATCATCAAAAACCCGCTTGAGCTGCGGATAATGTTTGAGCACCTCCACCAGTCCCACCACCGCGATGTCGCGGTAATGATGCACCAGCGTCGCGCCCGCTTCCGCCAGTCTTTCCCCTCCGAGCGCGCGAAAGTCAAGAGCGGGCTTCAGTTTCCGCAGTTCAGCCGCCAGCGCGCCCGCGTGCGCGTCGCCCGACGGTTCGCCGGCGGAGATGAAGATGCGCGTCATATGAGGGGAGTTTAGCGGGAGGGAGGGTGCATCTGGGGCCTCGGGTCTGGGGCTCGGAGTCTGGTCAGAATGAATTGCAGAGTGCTGAGACTATTTACCCAACTTTTACACCCACTCGCCCCTCCTGCGGAACTTGCGCCCGGAAACGGGGTATATTTATCGCATGCGAATTCATCGCGGGGTTTTGCTGGACTGCGTCTCGCTGGGCTGCCTCGCGCTGGCTTGGCTCGGCGCCGCACTCAACGCGCAAGGCGCGCAGGCGGATCCGTTGGCGCGCCCGCAAATATTTGCAAACGCTGCGGGCGAGATCGACCCCGACAGCGGCCTTCCGCTCGATGAACTGGCGGGCCGCGCGGTTGTCCTGACCGAATTCCTTGAAGTCGCGCCGGGCAGCGAATCCGGCCTGTGCGCCGGATTGATCATCACGCCGAATTCCGTGAGTGCAAAACCCGCGCGCTGCGGGCTGGGGGGCGCTGCGCTGCTTGCCGAGCCCGGGGATTACCGGATCACCGCGCGCGAACCCCTCCCCGCCTCGCTCGCAGAAACTTACGAGTCGGTGGATTTGCGCCTTCGCGTTATGGGTGGCCGGGGCGATGAGGGTCAGGCTGCAACCGAAGTCATGGATTATTCCCGCCGCAAAAAACCGGACACTTCCTTTTGTGTGCGCGTCAGCGAAGCCCCCGATGGCCCGCCGATTTCCGGGCTGGCGGTGCGCTTCTTCCAGCGCTACCGGGTCGCGGCGGAGGGCGTCACCGACGGTGGCGGCCGTTTCTGCGCCGAACAATTACGCCGGGAGCCGCTGGTCGCGGCGGTGAATGGCGGCGAGGATTACCACGACCGCGCGGTGCGCGTCGAGCCGGGCGACGGAAGTCGTAACGGAGGTCGTAGCGGAGGTCGTAATAAACCCCAGGAGATTCCGCTGGAGCCGCTGCGTGAATTCCGCTGCACGGTGGCCGACCCCGGCGCTTTTCTGCGCAGGCATGCTGATGCCTCGTTCCACTTGCAGCCGGTTCCTGCGCCGCCCGACACCGCCCTCACGCCGGGCACCGCGCTCGCCTGGTCCGATCGCGGCGATGCCGTGCGTGACGGCGTCCGTTTTCGCGCGTATGACAGCCAATTGACGGCCCGGGAAAAATCGCCAGCCGAAGACGGCCCGCCCCCCGCAGGCGTGACGGTGTGGCTGACCGGCGAGGATTACGCCGTCCGCTTTCCGCGCAAAGCCGATGAAAAGCGCAGCGGCTGCAAATTGACCCTGCCGTCACCCGAGACGCGCCGCCAGCGCCTCGATTTACGCTGCCCTGCGGGAAAATATCTGCCGCCCGGCCGCGCGGTTTTTCTCGACAACCGGCCGGCGGCCGTCCCCATCGCCGCGGCTTCAGCCGGCCCGGTGGATACGCAACCCGTTACGCCCGGCGACAAACCGGCCGCCGCTCCGGCAGAAACCGCAACGGACGGCGCGGTGAAAGCGTTGGAAGGACCATCCCCACCGGATGCGCCAATTCCGCCTTCTGTTCGGCCGCTCGGGCCCCCCGCCGCGCCGCTCTGGGAAGCCCGCCGCATGGCGCGTATTCCGGAAGAGGGGATTCTGAACACGGTGCGCCTGCCCGCAGAATTCGTGAGCAGTGAAAATCCCACCGTCATGCCCGCGTGGGATGCGCGCGGCTGTGTGCAA
>JAYVQF010000356.1:0-3279 GCA_043777195.1 Thermoanaerobaculia bacterium | reverse complement strand
TTTCCGGCGGCAATTTCCATGGCGCGCCGGTGGGTTACGCCGCCGATCTCATCGCCATCGTCCTCACCGATCTCGCCGCGATGAGCGAGCGGCGCATTGACCGGCTGACCAATCACGATCTGTCCGAACTGCCGCCTTTCCTCATCGAGAATGCCGGCCTCAATTCCGGCTTCATGATTCCGCAGGTGGCCGCCGCGTCGCGCCTGAGCGAATGCCGCACCCTCACCTTTCCCGCCTCGGGCGGCTCGATCCCCACCTCCGCCGCGAAGGAAGACCATGTCTCGATGGCCACCTGGGCCGCGCGCAAGGCGGTTCTGGTCGCCGAGCGCACCGCCGATATCTTCGCCATCGAACTGCTCTGCGGTGCCCAGGGGCTGGATTTCCGCCGCCCGCTGAAGGCTGGCCTCGGGGTGGAAAAAATCCACGCCCGCGTGCGCGAAGTCGCGCCGTTTTTGAAAGAGGATGCGTCGCCCGCCCCGATGATTGCAGCCGTCCGCGCTCAGGTGCTGGCGGGGGCCTACGCGTTTTCGGATGGAAAGTAGCGACTACCCGCTCGCGCGGGCAGCCCGCCGGGGGCAGCGGCGATAATTCCCGCCCATGACCGACGGTCTGAAAATTGCGGCGCTGGTGCCGGTTTATAACGAGGTGGAGACGCTCGGGCCGCTGCTCGAACGGCTGCTGCCCTGGGTGGAGCGCGTGCAGGTGGTGGATGACGGGTCTAATGACGGCTCAGCGGAAGTCGCTGCCGCCTGGCAATTTCGCCAGCCGGAAAAGATCCGCCTGCATACGCGTCCCAACGGCGGCAAGGGGCGGGCGCTGCGCGCCGGATTCGCCCGGCTGCTGCGCGAGAATTACACCCACATCGTCACGCTCGACGCCGATTTGCAGCACCGGCCGGAGGATCTCCCGCACTTTCGCGCCGAGGCCGTGCGAACCGGCGCCGAGCTGGTGATCGGCACCCGGCTGCACCAGAAGGAGGGCTATCCCAAGGCCCGCTACCGCGCCAATGCAGTGGGCGACTGGTGGATCTCCCGCATTCTCAAGCACGCGGTGGAGGACGCGCAGAGCGGTTATCGCCTCTATGAAACCAAGCTGCTGCGGCAACTCGAGTTGCACGAAAGCGGTTTTGCCATTGAGACCGAACTGCTGGTTCGCATGATCCGTCTGGGCGGACGCACCGCCTTCGTTCCCATCCCGCCGATCTACGAAGGGGTGGGCAGCCATTTCCGCCCGATCTTCGACACTTATAAAATCTGCCTCGCCTTTGCCAATGCCATGGAACAGCTTCACGAACAACGGGGACGGCCGTGAGCAAGAAACAACACCCGCTGCGGCTGTACAACACGCTGACCCGCCAGCTTGATCCGGTGCGGGACGCCGACGCCGCGCATCCAATCACGCTTTACAGCTGCGGGCCGACCGTCTATAACTTCGCACACATCGGCAATCTCAAGACTTTTATTTTTTATGACACCCTGAAGCGCACGCTGCTTTACCTGGGCTATCCCGTGCGCCATGCCATGAACCTCACTGACATTGAGGACAAGATCATTGCGCGCATGGTGAAGGAGGGGAAAGGGCGGGAAGAAATCACCGAGCCTTGCGTCGCCGCCTTCCAGGAAGATTTGCACGCGCTCAATTGCCTGCCCGCTGACGCCCTACCGCGTGCCACCGAATTCGTGCCGCAGCAAATCGCCATGATCGAAAAACTCCTCGCCAGCGGCCACGCCTATGAGCGGGACGGCTCGGTCTATTTCCGCATCGCCGCATTCCCGGATTACGGCAAGCTGGCGCGCATCAATGTCGAAGGCATTCGCGAAGGGGCGCGGGTGGACAACGACGAATATGACAAGGAATCGCCGCGCGATTTCGTACTGTGGAAAACCGCCAAGGCGGATGAACCGCCGGACGCAGTGTGGGAAAGCCCGTGGGGCAAAGGGCGTCCCGGCTGGCATCTCGAATGCTCGGTCATGGCCCACGACATTCTCGGACAGCCCATTGATATACATTGCGGCGGGGTCGATCTCGTGTTCCCGCACCATAGCAACGAATTGGCGCAGTCGGAGGCGGCCTACCCGGAAGGAAAAGATAAACCTTTCACCCGGCTGTGGGTGCACGGCGAACACCTCATGGTGGACGGCGGCAAGATGTCCAAGTCGCTGGGCAATGTTTACACCCGCCGCGATTTGCTGACGATGGGAACCGATATCGAAGGCCGCAAAGATTTACAGGCGAAGGGGATTGATCCGCAAGTGCTGCGTTTCTTCTTCGTGAGCAACCACTACCGCATGCCGCTCAATTTCACCTTCGAGGCGGTGGGTTCTGCGAAAGCAGGATTGGAACGACTGCGCACGCTACAGGGGCGGCTCGCTCAGTTCCCCGCCGCCGCCGGGTCGGTACCGGCGGAACTCACCCGGTTGAGATTGGAATTCAAAACTGCGCTGGCGGATGATCTTGATTTTCCCGGCGCGCTGGCGCGGCTGCATGAATTCGTCACGCTGGCCAACAAACAGCTGGATGGCGGCCAGTGGGGAGCAACCGAAGCTGCGGCGGTTCTTGAATTCCTGAATTCTGATTTTTCCGCAGTCTTTGGCATCGCACTGGCGACGGAGATCGTCGTTCCAGCGGAGATCCAGTCCCTCTTTGACCAGCGCCAGGCCGCCCGCGCGGGGAAGAATTTCGCCGAGGCCGACCGCTGCCGGAAGGAATTGGATGTCGCAGGCTGGCTGATTGAAGATGGCAAGGCCGGTTCGCGGCTGAAGCGGCGGGCATGAAAAAGATTTCTCGCGCTTCTGCGGTTCGTCATCTCAAAATCGCCGATCCCCAGCTGGCCAAGGTGATCGCGCGGGTCGGCCCGTGCCGCCTCGATATTCGCGACGGCAAGACGCCTCATTTTGTGTCGCTGGCGCGGGCGATCATTTTTCAGCAGTTGTCGGGCAAGGCGGCGGAAACCATCTGTGGCCGGGTGGTCGCGGTTTGCGGCGGCGAATTGTCGGCGGCGGCGATCACCCAAGCTCCCGACGAAAAGCTGCGCGCGGCGGGGCTGTCGCGCGGGAAGCTGGCCGCATTGCGCGACCTGAGCGCGCGGGCGCTCGATAACCGGCTGGCGCTGCACCGCCTGGGGAAATTGCCGGATGAGGAAATCATCGCCCAGCTTGTCGCAGTTCGCGGCATCGGGGTGTGGACGGCGCAGATGTTCCTGATGTTTCACCTCGGCCGCCCCGATGTCCTGCCAGTTTTGGATCTGGGCATCCGCAAAGGCTTCGCCAAAGTCACCGG
>JAYVQF010000355.1:0-3339 GCA_043777195.1 Thermoanaerobaculia bacterium | reverse complement strand
AGGAATTCAAGGCGCCGGCGCCGGCCATACAGGCGAAACAGAACGGGCTGGACTATCCGGAACAGGAATATTGGACCTTCGCGCGCAATGAATCATTGCGCGCGGTGAATATTTCCGGCCCCACTGAAGTCGACGCGGTTCGCGTGGAAATGGCTGCGGCCTGGCGCGGCGGGCCGGCCTTCGCGCTCTCGCCCGGCGAGGCCCTCGTGCTGTCCGAATCCCATCGCGGCGCCCCCGACGCCGCACCCGACCAGTTGGCGGTGCGGCGCGAATGGTGGCTTGACGAAGACGGCCACGGCTTCACCGTGCGCGACCATCTCACCGGCACCCTCAACCGCACCAGCCGGCTCGAAATGCTGGCGCCCGCGAAACTGGGACGGGCGAGCGTGGATGGACAGGCGGAACTCGTGACCGGCGATGCGGCGCATGCGGGTGTGGAAGTGCGGCGGCAGGCGCTCAATCTGGAAGCCGACGCGCGCATTGATTCCCGGCCGGGAAAATTGCCTGCGGTGGGCTGGAACAGTGAGGCGACCTCGCTCTCCACCCAGGTGCATCTGCCGCCGGGATGGCGTCTCCTGCACGCTTTCGGCCCCAATCACGCCGAGGGTTCCTGGTTCAGCGGCTGGTCATTGTGGGCCTTCTTTTTCATCCTCGTGATGACGGCGGCGGTGTGGAAATTGACCGGCTGGCGCTGGGGGCTGGTGGCCTTCGGCGCGCTGGGACTGTGTCATCACGAAGCGGGCGCGCCGGTAATCACTTGGGTCAGCCTGCTGCTGGCGACCGCGCTCTTGCGGGTTCTGCCCGAGCATTGGTTCAAAACCCTGATCAAACTCTGGTGGGGCGTGAGCGTGCTGGTCTTGATATTTTTGCTGCTGCCGTTTTATCTCGATCAGGTGCGGATGGCGCTTTATCCGCAGTTGCATCCCTATGCTGAATCGCACGGAATTTGGCCTTTCAATCAGCGGGAAGAGATGTATTCAATGATTGAACAGCCCGCCCCGGTCGATGATCTCTCGCGTTTTGGCGATAAGGCGCCTGCATCGCCAAACCCCACGTCGCCGACTCCGCCACCCTCGGCGCAGAATGTGCCGGGACGATCCGACGCACCGCTGGCCAAGGGCAAAATGGAGAGGCGGAGGGCGCCCAAAAAAAATAGCCAAGAACAAAAACCGGATCAATCGGTAGAGGAAAAAGACGAAGAGGTTGGATCCCTGGATGCCACCCCGGAATCGCCGGCTGTAGCTCCATCTGCTGCGGGCCGTTTGAGTAATTTATTGGTGATCCAAAGCGGTTCGCCCTCCGCCCAAGCCGTGCAAGCCTTGCAGCAAGATCCCCACGCGGTCATTCAGACCGGGGCGGGAATTCCGAATTGGCGATGGGCGACGGTCTCACTTAGCTGGTCGGGGCCGGTGCCGCAGAAGCAAACCTTTCGTCTCTTGCTGATTCCCCGCTGGCTGAACTTCATTCTTAATTTTATGCGCATCGCGCTGACCGCCGGACTGGCTTATGCGCTCTTGCGGCTGGTGGGCAAGCGGGGAATTCCCGAGATGAAGGCGATGAAACCCGCCGCGCCGCTCGCGCTGTTGTTCGCGTTCGCATTCCTGCCCGGCGCGCTCAATGCCCAGGGAAAAGCGGCGGCACCCGCAGGCAACGGCGCCATTCCTTCGCCTGAAATTTTACGGGAGCTGCACGATCGGCTGGTGCGCGGAATCCCTGCCCCGGTTTGCGGCGATCATTGCGCGGAGACCGCATCCGCGCGAATTACGCTGGCGAATGGAAAATTAACGGTGAGCGCGGAAGTTCATGCGGGGGCGGTGGCCGCCTGGCCGGTGCCCGGCCCGCTCGCCGCCTGGACTCCCGCCAGCATCACGGTGGACGGAAAGCCCGCCAGCGCGCTGGTGCGCCGCGACGATGGAGTCATTTATCTCAAACTTGAGGCCGGCATTCACAAAGTGGAAGCCGCTGGCCCGGCGCCGCCCAAAGATGCCTTCAGTTTGCAATTCAGTCTCCCGCCGCACCGCGCTTCGGTTGATGCGCCGGGCTGGCAGGTGGATGGCATTCGCCCGGAGGGCGGCATCGAATCGGCGTTGCAATTCACCCGGCGGCTCGCGCCCGCGAATGGCGCTTCGGCGGCGGCGGGCAACGGCGGCGGTTACGCGCCCTGGCTGGAGGTCGAGCGCATTCTTTCCATCGGCGTCACCTGGCAGGTTGAAACCATCATCCGACGGGTGTCGCCGCCGGGCACCCCGGTGGTCGCGCGAATTCCGCTGCTGAAGGGCATGCTGGTCACCGGAGCGACGCCCGTGGAGGGAGAAACGGTGCTGGTGACGCTCGGCGCGGAAGAGATGGAAAGCCATTTCAGCGCTACGCTGGCGCCGGTGGAAAATCAGCCGGTGACGATCAATGCACCGGCCGCAGGGGGCATCTCCACGGAAATCTGGACGGTGATCTGCGGCCCAGTCTGGCGCTGCGAGGCGTCGGGATTGCCGCCGGTGTCGCGCTGGGCGAATGGCGTGCAGACCCTGCGTTTTCGCCCATGGCCTGAAGAAAAATTGACGCTCCTCTTTTCAAAGCCGAAAGGCCTGGATGGCGCCACCCTGACGGTGGACAAAGTGCGGCTGGAATTGACCCCGGGTGAAATGATTGATGATGCGGTTTTATACATGCAGGTGCGGAGCAGCCGCGCCGGCACCCTGATGCTGACGCCTCCGGCGGGCGCGGAAATCATCTCCCTGAAAGTCAATGGCGTGGCCAAACCCGCGCAGATGCACGAGGGCGCGCTCAATTTGGAATTGGAGGCGGGCAATCAGCCCGTCGCGCTGAGCTGGCGGCAAGCCGGCGGGATGAAAATTTTCTACCAAGCGCCGGAAGTGAAACTCGGCACGGGCGGGGCGGTGAACAGCGAAATCCAGATTCATCTGCCATCCGACCGCTGGCTGCTCTTCACTTACGGGCCGGACTGGGGGCCGGCCGTTTTATTCTGGGGAATTTTCATCGTCGTCCTGATCGCCGCCGCCGCGCTTGGACGGGTGCCGCACAGTCCGCTCAGCAGCCTGCAATGGGCGCTGCTGGCGGCGGGGCTGACCCAAGTCTGGCTGGGGGTCGGCTTGATCGTGGTCTTCTGGTTTCTGGCGATGCGAATGCGCGCGCTCAAGCCCGCGCCGGGCCGCTGGCGGTTCAATCTGGCCCAGATCGGCCTGGCGTTCTGGACGGTCGCGTTTTTGATTTGCCTGGGCGTCGCCGTCTATCACGGCCTGGTTCTGCATCCTGACATGCAGGTGGCCGGTGCCGGCAGCAGCGGCGATTTCCTGCGCTGGTATCAGGATCGGATCTCGGGCA
>JAYVQF010000354.1:0-3343 GCA_043777195.1 Thermoanaerobaculia bacterium | reverse complement strand
GAGGACCATCATCGCGAAGATCCGGGGCGGAAGGATGCCGAGGTCGTAGCCGAGGTTGAGGACGATGAGCTCGACCAGGCCGCGGGTGTTCATGAGGGCGCCGAGGGCGAACGCATCGTGCCAGCCCATCCCCGTCCAGCGCGCGGCGAAGAAGGTGCCACCGAGTTTTCCGGCGATGGCGACGCCGACGATGGCCGCGCACATCGCCCAACTTTGCCAGCCCGCGAGCAGACCGATCTGGGTGCGCAGGCCGGTGAATGCGAAAAAAAGCGGGAGAAGGAACACGGCGCTGAAACTTTCCAGCCGCTCCTTGAGGAAAACCCGCAAGGTTTCACTGCCGGAAAGCGCGATCCCGGCCAGGAAGGCGCCGAACAGGGCGTGTATGCCGATCAGTTCGGTGATCAGGGCAGCGGCGAATAAAAAAGCCAGTGCATAGGCCACCCAGCCATTGCCCGGCGCACCGTCCGTCAGCCGCCGATTAACCCACCGCGTCGCCCGGGGCATGATGCCGAACAGCATGAGGAGGGAAAACAGCAGCACCAGCACCACCGTGACCGCCGCGCCACCCCAGCCATGCGTGCCGGCGATGGCGACCACCAGCACCAGCAGGCACCAGGCGGTGGCGTCATCCACAGCGGCGCAGGTGATCGCCATGGCGCCCAGCGCGGTGCGAGCCATCGCCCGTGCCTCCAGAATGCGCACCAGCACCGGAAAGGCGGTGATACTCATGGCGATGCCGATAAAGAGTGCGAAGGGCAGGAAAGTCCCGTGCGGGGGCCCCAGCCTCGTGAAGATAAACCGCGACAGCCCAACCCCGAGAAACAGCGGGATGATGATGCTGGCGTGGCTGACCAGCAGCGCCGCGTGCGCCTGGTTGCGCAGATGCGCAAGATCAAGGTCCAGCCCGACCACGAATAAAAAAAGAATCACCCCGACCTGGCTGAGCAGTTGCAGGCCGCCCAGCGACGCTGGCGGAAAGATCAGGGCCTGCGCGGCAGGAAAATGCAGCCCGAGAAACGAGGGCCCGAGAAGAATCCCCGCGGCCATTTCCCCCACCACCGCCGGCTGCCTGAGGCGCTGCGCCAAACCGCCCAGCAGCCGCGCCGCCATCACCACGATGATGACCTGAAAGAGCAGAATGCTGAGCGGCTGACGGAAATTTCTACGCAACATCTCCATCAATCCGGCGGCGAATCCGTCGGACGGGGTAGACGATGTCGGTGTTGAATGCGCCGGGGCCGAGACCGCTTGCGAAAGCGCCGCCGGCGCCGAACCGTCGGGCGGCTGCAATTGGCTGCCGGCCTTCAGCACCCACCAGATGCCGGCGCCAAAGGTCAGCATGATCAGCACATAAAAGAGAAGATTGCGCTTCATGCCGGGAAGTTTAGTAGTAGTAATGAAATGCCTAAAAGTGTGGCTGAATCGCGTCGACATCCATGCGCCCGTACGATAGAGCGCATTCGCAGATTAATTCGCCCCCCGCAATTGCCGCAATACATAGTGAAGAATTCCGCCATGGCGGTAGTATTGAATTTCGACCGGGGTATCGATGCGCACGCGGGCTTTGAAGGTTGTGATTACTCCATCCGGAGCGATTGCTTTGATGGTTACTTCGCGCCCCTGGGAAAACCCGCTTTGTATGCCGGCCTTGATCCCGGAAATTGTATAAGTCTCTTTCCCCGTGAGGCCCAACGATGCCGCGTTCTGGCCGGCGGGAAAGAGCAGCGGAAGGATGCCCATGCCGACGAGGTTGGAACGGTGGATGCGTTCGAAGGATTCGGCGATGACCGCGACGACACCCAGCAGGCGTGGACCTTTCGCGGCCCAGTCACGGGAACTGCCGCTGCCATATTCTTTGCCGGCCAGGATGATCGTCGGCACCCGCTCCCCCTGGTATTGCATGGCGGCGTCGAAAATGGAGCGCTGCGCCCCGTCCGGCTGATGCGTCGTCACGCTGCCTTCGACGCCTGGCAGCATCAGGTTTTTGATGCGGGGATTGGCGAAGGTGCCGCGCATCATGATTTCGTGATTGCCGCGGCGGGCGCCGTAGGAATTGAAATCATCCGGCAGGACACCCATCTCCTGCAGGTATTTGCCCGCGGCAGAGGAGGCCTTGATATTGCCGGCGGGCGAGATGTGATCGGTGGTGATCGAGTCGCCGAAGATCGCCAGCACTCGGGCGCCCTCGATGTCAGCGACCGGCGCGGGTTCCATCGTCATTCCCGCAAAGTAGGGCGGGTGTTTGACATAGGTGGAATTCTCCGCCCACGCATAGGTGTCGCCCTGCGGAATCTGTAATCCCTGCCAACGCAGATCGCCGTCGTAAACCGAGCCGTAGCTTTTTTCAAAGAGACTGGCGGTGACGCTGCGGTTGACCAGCGCGGTGATTTCCTGCTGGGTGGGCCAGATGTCTTTGAGAAAAACCGGCAGCCCGTCCTTGCCCGTTCCCAGCGGTTCTGTGGTGAGATCCAAATCAATACGGCCCGCCAGCGCGTAGGCCACCACCAGCGGCGGCGAAGCCAGGTAATTCGCGCGCACATCGGGATTGACGCGCCCCTCGAAATTGCGATTGCCGGAGAGCACCGAGACCGCGACCAGCGAATGCTCGTTGATGCAGCGGGAGATGTCGGCGGGCAGCGGCCCGGAATTGCCGATGCAGGTGGTGCAGCCGAATCCCACGGTGTTGAATTTCAGCGCGTCAAGATAGGTATCCAACCCGGCGGCGGCGAGATAGTCCCGCACCGTCTGCGAGCCGGGCGCGAGTGAAGTCTTCACCCAGGGTTTGACCTTGAGCCCTTTTTCGACCGCATTACGGGCCAGAAGCCCCGCCGCCATCATCACGCTGGGGTTGGAGGTGTTGGTGCAGGAGGTGATCGCCGCAATGACCACCACGCCGTGGCGCAGGCGGAAATTTTCGCCGTCGTGAAAGGCCGCGCCGCCCTCGAGTTCTGCCTCTGGCGTCGGGGGCTGCGCCGGTTGGCCGCCCTCCCCTTCCCAGTTCGCGATGGTCTTGACCAGCGGCTTCACGACGGGAACACCGGTGTAAAGTGATTCCAATTCATTGGCAAAGGCGGCTTTCACATTCTCCAGCTCAACGCGATCCTGCGGCCGGCGCGGGCCGGCAAGCGCAGGGCGGATGGTGGAGAGATCAAGCGTTATCACTTCGGAATATTCCGCTTCGGGCATGCCCGCCGAATGAAATAGCCCCTGCGCGCGCATATAGGCTTCCACCAGCGCGATCTGAGCGGCGCTGCGGCCGGAGAGGCGCAGGTAGGCCAGGGTTTCATTGTCCACGGGAAAAATTCCGCAGGTGGCGCCATATTCGGGCGCCATGTTGGCGACG
>JAYVQF010000353.1:0-13190 GCA_043777195.1 Thermoanaerobaculia bacterium | reverse complement strand
AAAAGGTTGTGGGGCCACGCGAAAGTCCGCTACCGGGGCTTGAAGAAAAATGCGGCGCAAATGTTCCTGCTCTTCTCCCTGGCGAATCTGTATCGCCTGCGGAGGGATCTGCTCGCGATGGCGTGAAGCGGAGCGGACGGAGCGGGAAAAGACGGATGCGGACGCGAGGCGGCGTGAAAAATGATCAGATTGCGCCCGTAAATCATCAGGCGCTGATAAAATAAGATGTTGATCTCGCCATCCGCCGCCCCCGCAGAACGCCCTGTCGCCCGTGTCTGGATCTTTCTGACCGCCGGCATCAGCCTGCTGCTGCTCATCTGGTACCGGCTGCCCCACCTGCCGGGGGCGCTCTTCACGGATGAGGCGTTTTACCTGTTGGAGGCGGACAATCTCAAGCACGGCGGAGTTCCATACCGGGAGATTTGGGACAACCATGCGCCCGGGCTGGTTTTCCTGCTCTCCCTGCTGCCGGGGACATGCCTCCACAACGAGGCCTCCATCCGGCTGCTCAGCGCAATCCTGCTCGGACTCACTGCTTACTTTGTCGCCGACACGCTGCGCCCGCTGGCCCGGCCTTGGGCGATCTTTGCCGGCAGCCTCGCGTTCACGCTCTACAACTGCCTAGATTGGTTCACGGCGCTTTACCTGGAGACCGAGCAGTTGATGGCGCTCACTCTGGCCCTGATGGTCTGGGCCGCGTGCGCGCTGCGCCGGCCGTGTCTGGCATGGTTTTTTTTCGGGGTGACCCTGGTCGCGAAGCAGTCGGGGGTCGCTTTTTTTCCTCTGCTGCTGGTCGTCGACGGGATGTCGAACCCGGAATGGCGGCGCCCGCGCGTGCGGGATATGCTCCTGCGCGCCGCCGCGGCGGCCTTTCCGTGGCTTGCGGTCATGGCTTTTTTTTCGCTGCATCACGCCCTGCCGGAGTTATTTCAGGGCGTGCTTTTTGATGCGCTGAAAAGGGGCACCACCGAACTCCACTCCCGCTACTGCATAGGCTGGTTGCGGGTGGACATTTTCCGTCCGCTGCTGCCCCTGCTGGGGTTGCTGCTGGCGCTCACCCTGGCCTTCCCGAAGCGTCTCGCGGCGGTGCCGTCGGCGTGGCACGGTGCGGTACTGGGTTGGGCCTGGCTGTTGTCCGGACTGGCGTATCTCTGGCTCCAGCGCTGCGGGTTCCGCCACTACGGCACGGTCGCTTCACCGGCGCTGCTGCTGTTGATCGCTTGGGCGGCGCAGTGGCTCGCGACGCTATGGCGGGATGCATTGCGGCCCGCCGCCCGCGTCCTGCTGCTGCTCCTCGCGGCCGGACTGACGGCCTCATTCGCGCCCTATCTTTTACTCCTGCGCGCCAATCGCGTACCGCCCGGACTTCCCGGCACCTCCTATTTTTTCAATGTACGCGAGGCGGCCCGGGCACTACGGAACCGACTGAACGGTCAGCAGCTGATCGTCATCGAGGAGCATCCCGCCTGGTACTGGTATCTCGAGCAGAAGCCCCCCGGCGAGGTGCTGTTGCCCTACCGCCTGCATTCCTTTCCGGATCAGCGCGGAAAGATGTTGCAATCGGTGATCCGTTACGGATGCGGAAGACAGAACCTGCTGCTTTATTATCCGAGCGATTTCGCGCCAGGGTATGATGAAATCGCCCGGTTCCGGCAGACCACCCAGCAGCTGGGCGCCCATTCCGTCAATCTAGAAGCGATCTATCCCGAGATCACCGCCTTCCGGCCGCCCTTCAACCGCTATGCGGATTTATGGGATCTGCGCTCCTGCGCCCCGCCCCCGGTCGGAGGGAGTTCCGCCGAGCCGCCTCCGGTGATCGGAACCCCGGCAGGCGGCTGAGGCGCGAGCCGGCTTCGTGCCGCACCGCTCGTTGCTCACCTGCAGGCTGCGCCCTTTCCACTCGCGGTCACATCCGCCGCGCTCACCCCGTTCTCCGGCTGGCGGGCACGGGAGTGCCGGCGGGGGGCCGTGGCCGTCCCTGTTGCCGTCGATCGCGCATTCGCCGGTCGTCCGGCTGCGGCGAGCTGACGCAGATTGTCCAGCGGCGTGACGGCCGCCGAGTTAAAGCTGCCCAGGTCGAGCAGCCAGACGGTTCGATCAGGGTAATAATCCAGCAATTCCTGATCTCGGGATGCCGACAATTCCCGCGCCCAAACGACCTCGGCACGGTCGATGTTCGCCGGGTTGTATACCCATTCTTCGTGCGGGGATGCATTCGCGGGATAGCGGACCAGCACGACATGCGCGCCGCCCAGCGCGTGCAGGGCGGTCTGGATCCCGCGCCGTTCTGTTGCCCAGGCCGTTGCGGCGCGCGAAGAGCGCAACAGCGGGTCCTGGCCGGTCGCCGGCGCCACCAGCAGGCGAACCCCGACCGATGTCAGCAGCAAAAAAACAGGGAACCCGTCGAGCAACGATTTGACCGCGGCGTTCCTGCGCGTCAGCGCCCGCGCCCGCCGGAACGCGGCGACGACCAGTCCCGCGGCAAGGCCTGCGATCGGCGCAAAATAATGGCTGTTGGCTTCCCAGCTCTCGCTGAGGATTCCGAGTAATACGAACGCCGCGGCCGTCATCGCGATGCGGGAGTTCTGCTCCGGCAGCAGCAGAAACAACAACACGCCTTCGAGGATCAACAGGGCCAGACCGCACGCGGCCGCCGCAGGCTGATCGCCGCAGAAGAGTGTCAGGGAAATACCCAGCACGATGCCGGTCTGAATGCGGCCTGGCCATCGCCGGGGATCAAAGGCGGCGAGCAGAAGCAGGGGTAGCGTCCAGACCACTCCGATGAAGAAAAACCAGAGCGCCGCCACTTTTTCAAGGGCGAGTGAAAAGCCCCGCGCCGTGTGAAACGCCACATACTGGGAAAGTTCCCATTGCTGCAGCGCCCGGAACCGCTCCGCGGTTTTCGGCTCGGCAAGAGGCGGCGCGGGGACTGCTTTCTGAACGATCAGAAAATCAGGAACACAGTCGTACTGCGCATGGTAGCGGCTGTACGGCAGGCGGAACGGGTCGCCCGTGATCCGCCAGTTGTAGTACCCCATCCACGCCGCAGCGGGAAGCAGGACGGCGGCGAAACCCAGCAGGACAGCCCTGCGGCCGGAGGCGGCGGGGGCGCGGCGACCGAACAGCCAGACCGTCACCAGTGCCGCCGCAGGCAGGACGGCCAGCAGCCCCTCAAACGGCCGGGTATTCGCGAGCAGTACCGTGCCCGCCGCAAACCAGAACACCTCGCGCAACCGCCAGCATTTCCGCAAACGGAAAAGGGCACCGAACAGCAGCGCGCCCCCAGTGGCGGCCAGCAACCCGCCCCAATAACTTTGGGACCAATAGCTACCGACGCCGGCTTGCAGCATGAAAATCAAGGTGCCGAAAATCGCCCAGTAGGCGCCCAGCCAGCCCTGCAACATCCAACAGACCGCCGCCGCCGCCAGTCCGCTGCTCAACCAGATGCCCGCCTGCGGGGTGCCGGCCAGCTTGCTGCCCAGCGCGAGCATGAGTCCTTGACCCGGTGGGAACTTGGACATGTAGCTGGGCTGTTGCAGCACCTGGAAAGCCTCGAAGTGGCGCCAGAGCGGGTGGGGCGGGTTGGTCAACCTGCCATGGGCGAAAGTGTCCGCGG
The DNA here is from genome assembly GCA_043777195.1 of Thermoanaerobaculia bacterium. Lineage (GTDB taxonomy): Bacteria > Acidobacteriota > UBA4820 > JAYVQF01 > JAYVQF01 > JAYVQF01. The sequence continues at coordinate 9,574 of JAYVQF010000353.1, read as the reverse complement.
CCAGCAGATAGCTGAATTCATCAGTCACCGCAGCCGTCGTGGGTCGAACAGTGGAAAGCGTCGCGCTGGCCAGCGCGGCCACGACCCCCATCACCCACGGGAGAACCCGGCGTTTGCGGGCAAGCTGCAGCATCGCGCGTTCGAACTTCGCCCCGGCCCCGTCTCCGCGCTGCAGATGCAGCAGCCAGACGAGGGCAAGCCCGAGAAACACGCCACCCGCGATCATCCGGTTTCGCCTGATTTCATGGCGAGCCCCGCGGATTTGATGCCCTGCAGTGCAGCGCGCCTGGTTCGCCCGCCTCCGGCACCAGCCCCATGGCCGCCGAATCCGCGCGCAGCCTGCAGTAGCCGGGCCAGTCGCCGCGCCGGGCGTAAAGATCCAGCAGCGCCGTGCGCGCCTGCCGGTTGGCCGGCGCCAGCGACAGCCCGAGACGGTAATTCTCGATCGCCTTGTCCGCGTCCCCCCGCTGCATGGCGAGATTCGCCAGTTCCATGATCGCATTCGCGTCGGAGGGATCATTCTTGCGCGCCGTCAGCAGCCAGCGCTCGGCGTCGTCCCATCGCTTCTCCTTCATGGCGAGAGTGGCGAGGCCGATATCCACCGTCGAGTAGACGGGTGCGAGCCGCTTCGCGTTCATCAGGCACTCGGCAGCTTTCTCCAGTTCGTCGTTGCCGAGGTGGGCCCGCGCAAGCCCGATCCAGGCGCGCGCGCTGCCGGGGCTGACCGCAACGGTGCTCTGCCAGAGGGAAAGTTCCGTCCGCCATTCGAAATTGCGACGGTAGGTGCCGTATCCGTTGAGCAGAATGGCCAGCACCGCCACAGAGGTGATTGCAAATCTCCCCCGGGCCGCGGTGCGCCGCCAGAAATCAGCGGCAACCGCCCCTGCGCAGAGGACCAATCCGGGATATGCGGGGTAGGACCGGTAGTCGTGAACGATGTCGCCGGCCGGAAAGAAAGAGGAAGAGGGCAGCAGCGCAATGAAAAACCAGAGCGCGCCGAAGAGGAACAGGCGGCCGTACCGCGGGCTTTTCAGGCGATAGAAAAGCGCGCCCCCGAGCAAAGTCGTCGTGAACGCGATGCCCGCCAGCAGGCGGGGATCACCAGCATTCCATATCGGCGGCCAGTTGTAATCGAACGATAGTCCGGTGGGAATAAGAAAGAGCGTGAAGTAATGCAACCAGGCGAAGGTCTGACTCTGCAGATAAATGCGGGGGCTGTACCCGCTCCAAAACATCATGGGGCCGGTCAACCGTGCCTGCAGAAGGTACAGACCCCCCGCGACGGCGAATGCCGGCATGAAGCGGATCGCGAACCGAACCCTCCGCGCTGTCCGCGCATCCGGTTCCGTCTGGATGTCCGCGCCGGCGCATGTGGCATGCCAAGCGAGGGCGAGCAGCGGCGCCATGAGCGCCGTCTGTTTCGACAGAGTTCCCGCAATCATCGGCAGCCACCACAGGTGCGCGCCACGCACTCCCGGTGCGCGGATGAAGAGCAGCAGCGACGCGAGCAACCCGGTGGCCGCCAGCAACTCCGACACCGCGGCCAGGTAATTGACGCTTTCCGAATTCGCCCGATGCACCGCGAAGAGCAGGGCACCGCACAGGCCGAACCACGGCGAGGGCGCAGCGAATCCGGAAACGTGCTGCGACCGGATAATTATCAGGCCGACCAACGTCGCATTGAACAGGTGGATAAGCAGATGGACGGCATGAAAGCCGACCGGATTCAGACCGTCCGCCAGCCAGTAATCGAAGGCAAAGAGGGTGGTGGTCAGCGGCCGGTAGGTGGCCATCGAGGGCATCACGCTGTAGGTGGTTCCGCTTGAAAAAATGGCCGGAATGTTGTGCAGGCTACGGACATATCCGTTGTAAACGATGAAGCTGTTGTCGTCGAGATGGAATCCATTCTGCAAGCAGTTGGAATAAACCGCCAGGGCGAAGAGCAGCGCCAGGCCTGAATAGAGCGCAAACCGGCGCCGGTCGAACGGCGCTTCAGGAGATTCGACGGCGTGGGCGTGGGCTTCTGACATGGTGACTAGGAAACGGCGCGAAAAGGGAAGATCGTCGGCCCGTCGTGGTGGAGCGTCGCAATTATATCGCCGCTTCCCGCTTGTCACCGATGCGGGCCGCTCAGACTCCGGCAGAGCGTTGCGCCACCCACGAGCAGCAGCCCGAGCACCGCGCCATTCAAGTGCACCGCGGTTCCCGGCCCGAGGTTGAGCCCGTGATCCGCTCCGCCGACCAGCAGGGGCCAGAGGGGGGGGGAACTGCGGCTGGGCTGGGGAATGATCCGCGGCCCCCAGAAGTCGCGCACGGCCGGGGAAGCATATTGCCCATGTTCAACCAAGCTGTGGCCCAGCATCAGGATCCCATAATGGTCTGCCGTGTAAGCTTTGCCGGGGAGGAGTTGCACCTGGCCCCAGAGAATCATGGCCGTCGCCGCGCAGGCGACCCAGACCCAAGCTTTGTCGCGGAGCCGACGGCGGGCCGGGACGCCGGACACCGCCGCGCTGGATTCGGGCATTCCCCCTGGATCGGCGGGCGCGATCACGGGCGCCGGCATCATCTACCGCCATGTCCGATGACGGGCCCGTCAGCGGAAGGGGCATTCCCCTCCGAACCCGCGTTACCGCCGTTGCCGGTACAGTGCTGGACGATCATCGTGTTGAATTCCGGCAGCGGATCGCTTTGCAGCGTGTCGCGGGCGAGCGGGCAGAAAGATGGCCAGTCCTGCAGTTCCGCATAGGTGCTGAGCAGCGAGCGGCGGATCGGCAGGTGCGCGGGAGTTTGCTCCAGGGCGATCCTGTATTCAGCCACCGCTTCCGGGGCGCGCCGATTCATCCGCAGCCACTCGGCATAAGCGGCATGCGCATCCGCAGAATTCGGAAATTCGCCGACCATCTTTTTCAGCCGTTCCCCCGCCTCGGCCATCCGGCCGTCGTACATATCCAGCATGGCGAGCGTGATCGTGTTTACATAGTAACCGGGGAAATATCTTTCCGCCTGTTTGGCGCAGACCCGGGCCCGGTCAACATCATGATTTGCAATATAAAGTCGGCCGAGTGTGGCCCACGCCCGGCCGTTGAGCGGCCGGGCCACCGCCACGCTTTCCCACAGGGTCTGTTCGCTGCGCCAATCCCGATTGCGATCGTATGTGCCGGCGGCGTGAGCCGCCAGCAGCGCCACGCCGGCCGCCGCCAGGGCCGCCTTCTGCCAACGGCGCCCCCCGCCGTTCACCAGCCAGTCACCGGCGGCGGCCAGCAGGCTCAAGAGCAGGCCGATCTGGGCCAAGTAGGGTCGATATTCATTCGTCAGGTCGTTCAGCGGGATAATGGAAGAGGAGGGGGCGAGGGCGAGAAAATACCAGAGCACCCCCAGCAGAAACAGCCGCCCGGGTCTGCCCCTCCGCCTGGCATACACGCATGCGCCCAGCACGAGAAGCGTCGCGAACACAGCGCCCGCAACCGCGCGGGTGTCATACCAGCGAACCACGGGGTCCCATTCGTAATCCACGCTCAGCCCGAGGGGCAGGAAGAGCAAACGGAAGTAATGCAGCCAGGCGAAAAGCTGGGATTGAAAATAATAACGGGGCGAAAGCCCGCCGTACATCAGGTAGTTGCCGCCCATCCGGCCTAAAAACAGGTACATGCCTGCCGCGACTGCGCAAGATACGCCGGAAACCCAGGCCCAGCGGCGCCAAGGCCGTGGCGCTGGCGCCTCCCCGGCGACGACCAGCGCGTCCGGAAACAACACCAGGTAGACCGCCAAGATCGGGGCGAACATCAACGCCGGCGGCTTGGCCAGTGCGCCGATGAGCATCGGCAGAAGCCAGAGGCCCGTGCGCCGTAGCCGCGGCAGGGCGATAAACATCAGCAGACTGGAGAGGGCGCCCAGTGCGGCGAGAATTTCCGAGCGCAGGGTGATGTAATTCACCAGAATGCTGTTCAGGCGGTGCAGGGCGAACAAAGCAGCGCCAAACAGCGCGAGGTAGTCACCGCTCACGCCGAACCCGATATTGCGGAGCAGGCGGCGGAAGAGGAGGAAGACGGTCAGCGCCACCAGGAGATGCAGACAGAGTTGCGTGGCATGGAATATTCCGGGATTGAGTCCCCCGCCGAGCCAGTAATCCAGGGTGAAGCTGGCGGCGGCCAGGGGGCGATAGGCGTTATTCCCGGCAGCCGCGCTGAAGGTGTTTGCATCCCGGAACATCTGCGGAATGTTCGCGAGGCTGCGGATGTAAACATTGCGGACGATAGTGGAGACATCATCGAAAAGCAGTGCGTTGTTGAAACAGTTCGAATAAGCAGCGAGGGCTGCTCCCCCCGCCAGACTGCCGTATAGCCATAGGCGCCCACGGTGCGTCCCTTTCTCGGCGGGATCCGGAATGATCTTCATCGCGGAAGTTTACCGGAAGACTGGAAGCGGCGGCACTGTCATTAGAATTGCGTCATGTTCTTCTCCGCAATCGGCCAGCGGCTGCCGCGCGTGGACAGGCCCGAGCCGGTGACCACCCTCAAGCCCGCGCCCGCCTTCGCGGTGCACCTCGTCGATCTCAAGCTCGATGCAGAAACCGGCAAAGTGGAAATTTTGCGCTATACCGCCGCGCAGGACTGCGGCCGCGCAGTCAATCCGCCGTCCGTCGAAGGACAGATTCAGGGGGGCATCGCGCAGGGCGTCGGCTGGGCGCTCACCGAAGAAATGATTTACGCAGCGGACGGCCGCCTGCTCAACCCCACCTTCCTCGACTACCGCATGCCCGTCGCCCTCGATCTGCCCCGTCTCGAAACCATTCTCGTCGAAGTTCCTGCCGAGGATGGCCAATACGGAATCCGCGGGGTCGGGGAGGCCCCCATAGTGCCGTCCTCCGCAGCGATCGGCGCGGCCTTTCGCCGTCTCATCGGAACTCGCCTGTCGTGTTGCCCCATGAATCCGGAGACGGTTTGTCAGGCACACGCCGTGACGACGCACGCCTGCGGTTGACCGGATTTTGCCGTTCCACTAACGGGCAGGGTGCTGGCGTGTGTTGACTCCTTATGCGTTGCTCGTCGGGCCATGCTTCCACGGCTGCAATAGCGGAGCCGCTTCCGCTTCGCAGTCAAAGATATCAGTGCAATTTGAACGTCGAGGCCGGTGCTGCGGCGGAACCGGAAGGCTTCGCCGGAGAAGCCGGGATCGCCCGGCCACCTTCAGAGCAATGCATTTCGGCTGCTTTGCGCAGTTCAGGATTCGGATCGATCCGCAGGGTGTCGGAAGCCAGAGCGCAGTATTCGGGCCACCGCTGGGTCTCCGCATAGGTTCGGATGAGGCTCTTCCTGATCACGCGATGGCCCGGACTGAGGCGCAGGCCGATCCGGAACTGCTCAATGGCGGCGTCATACTGTTTCTGATCATGCAACCACTCCGCGTAAACGCCCCGGACATCCGGTTCATACGGCCACAGGGCGACCATCTCCTTCAATCGCGTCCCAGCGGCCTCGATCTTGCCATCTTCATAGTCAAGGGTCGCCAGGGTGAAGGCGTTGAGGTAGTACTTGGGAGCCCAGCGCTCTGCCTCTTCGGCGCATTGGCGGGCGGCAGTCTTGGTGCCATCTTTCATGTGCAAGAACCCCAGCGTCGCCCATGCACGGCCGTTATGTGGATTAACCTCGACAACATCCGTCCAGAGGGTGCGTTCATTCGACCAGATCGGATTGCGCTGGTAGGTGCCCAGGGCGTGCAGCGCCAGCAACAACACTGAGGCGACGCCAATCACCGGCCATCGCGCGGCGTGGCGGACCGCGTCGGAAAGAGGCAGAAGCGCGGCCAGGACGCAAAGGATCAGGCCGGGCATGGGGAAATAAAGGCGGTAATCCACCATTACATCATTCAGCGGCATGAAGGAAGAAGAGGGGGCCAGTGCGATGAAGTACCAGCCGGTTCCGGCCAGAAACAGCCGGCCTCGGATTGAATGACGCGCCCAAAAAACTGCCGAAACGCACCAAGCTGCCGAAATGAGGACGCCGAGGAATATCCGGGTGTCATACCAGGGGGTGATCAACGGCCAGCCGTAATCGGCGCTCAGGCCTAGCGGCAGCACAAACAGGCGGAGATATTGCATCCAGATGAAACACTGCGTTCCAAAATAGGTCGCAGGCGTCGACATGCCATAGTGCAAGTGTCCCCCCCCCATCTTCGATAACAGCAGATAGAGCGCCGCCGCCAGCGCGAAGGCGGCTGCGATCGCCTTCCACAACGCGCTGCGTGACGCGACGGGCAGGTTCAGGGGTTGTTCGACTGTCTCTGGCAGCAGTATGAGGATCAGCGCCAGGAGCGGCGCGGCCATCAAAGCCGTGGGCTTTGCAAGCGTACCGAGCGCCATCGGTAGTAGCCAGACGCCGGTTTTGCGCAACCGCGGGAAAGCTAGGTAACATTCGAGCGTGCCAACCGCGCCGATCGCAGCCAAAATCTCACCGCGTGCAGAGAGGTAATTGAGTGTCATGGTGTTGGCGCGGTGGAGTGCAAAGAGCGCTGCGCCACCCAATGCGAAGAAGTCCCCGGCCGTTCCGTAGCCGGCGGCGCGCAAAAAACGGGTGAAAAGCCGCCATATGAAAGCGGCAAGGAGCAGGTGCAGCAGGAGCTGCGTGACATGGAATGCTCGGGGATCCGCTCCGCCCCAAGCATAATCGAGCGCAAAGGAGAGCGCCGCCATCGGCCGGTAGGCAGCATTGGCCGGAATCGCGGTGTAAGTCCCTGCATCGGTGAAGAGTTGCGGAATATTGTGCAGATCCCGGATGAAAATGTTGTCCTTGATCGTTCGCAAGTCATCAAACTGGAAGCCGTTGGGGAAAAAATTGGAGTAGGCTGTCACCGTCGCGAGGGCGGCGGTCAACCCATACAGCAGCAGCCGTCGGAGGTGATCGCCTTCGGAGGCAGCGCTTTTCGGGACGGGTTCAATCATCGGTGATAGATCTTGTGGGCGATATATTAAAGCAATCGCTGCATGATCACGCCGCAGACTTCAAAACAGTGACATTTTTTTGCATCTTAGTGACAAAAATTGTCACCGGTGAGGAATAAAGAACGAACCTTGAGTGACGCTTGAAAAATGTATGTTGCATATTCCAAATATGATAATCAAGTTTTTAAATTGGTGAAGGATGTTTATTTCGCTAGATTGCCGTACTTCGATAACTGGCATTGAAATTGCTTTATCCTTCCCTGCCAAACAAACGCAACAACCCTACCACACTGTGCCCTTATTAGGAGGCGCCCATGAAACTCATCCGCAACAACAAAGAACACGGCTTCACCCTGGTGGAGCTGCTCATCGTCGTCGCGATCATCGGCATCATTGCCGCGATCGCCATCCCGAACCTGCTTTCGGCCATCCAGCGCGGCAAGCAGAAGCGGACCATGGGTGACGCCAAGACCGTGGCCAGCGGCGTTGAGCAGTACAACACCGACAACAACAACTACCCGATCTCTGCGTTCGGCGCCTCCGGAAGCCAGGCTGGCCCCTACAGCACGGCCGCAACGCTGTCGATTTCGCCGGACTATGTCGGCACCCCGATCTATAAGGACGGCTGGTATGCCTCGGCCAACACCGCCGCGGTGTTCCAGTATGCGGCGACCGTCACCGACGGCTACATCTTCTGCTCATTCGCTAAAAACGCAGGCGTGGCCGATGGCGCCATGGGCTGCGTAACCGGCTCCCTGACCGCGACTGCCGCCTCGGTCGATGGCACCACCTTCAACTGCGACGTCGTCATACGCAACGGCCAGTTCATCCAGGGTCCGCTCGGCAAGCAGAGCAACCTCACCGGCTGCTAATTCAGTTCTATCGCAGTTCGCTCGAACGGCGATTTAGATGCAGGCCCCGGATACCCGGGGCCTGTTGCATTAACTGCGGGTATCTCGCGATACAACCTGTTCATCCGGAAGCGACGCAAATCCCTCTCCCGTAACCCCGAATCGCTAAACTAGCGGTCATGGGTTCAGCAGAAAGTCATCCCGCGCGCCAGACTGCAACGCACCGGTCTGGTGTTTTGCCCTGGTTCGCCGCGCTCGCAGGGTTTCTGTGCTTTTCCGCAAGTCTCAAGTATGAGTTCCTGAACTGGGATGACACGAAGCTCTTTGAGCAGCCCGAGCGGGTGACCGGATTCACCGCCGCCAATTTTCGCTGGTGGTTCACGACCTTTCGTCTGGGCCATTATCAGCCGCTGAGCTGGATGAGCTACGCCCTGGATATGCAGCTCGGAGGCGGAGATCCCGGTTTTTTTCATCTGACCAACCTGTTGCTGCATGCGCTGAACTGCGCCCTGGTCACGCTGTTGCTCCACCGGATATTTATTCGCCTGGACGGGCTTCGCGCTCAGGCCGCTCCTGCCGCACTCTTTGGCGGTTTGCTCTTCGCGCTGCATCCTCAACGCGTGGAAACGGTCGCCTGGATTACGACCCGTCGCGATCTTCTCTCCATCTCTTTGCTTCTGCTGTCGGCACTTGCTTATCTTCGCGCAGAGGGACAGCCACGGAAGTTGGGACTTTCGCTGCTGGCATACGGCGCCGCGCTCTTCGCCAAGGTGGGAGCCTTTCCGATGCCCGTTGCACTGCTCATGCTTGATTTGTGCCCGTTGTCGCTTATCCGCCCGCCTGGCAAAGCGGGATGGCGAGCCACGATTACAGATTCGATGCGCCAAATGGTGGAGAAAGCTGTCTATCTTCCGCTGTTGCTGCCCGCCGCGTGTGTAGCCGCCCGCGCCGCATGGGACTCGACGGCGGCACTGGATTTGGCACGATTAAGCATCACCGCCCGCAGCGCGCAAGCTGCCTACGGCCTAGTTTATTATCCGGCAAAATTCGTATTTCCTTGGCCTCTCAGCCCGCTCTATGGCCTGCCCCTGCCTTTGCCGGTTTCCCACCCCCAGTTCCGGTTGCCCTTGATCCTCATACCGCTGCTGATCATTGCGCTGCTCGTTGCAGCGAAGCGCTATCCGGTGCTTTTGGCAGTCAGCGGGTCATACATCGTCCTCATCGCGCCGGTGCTGGGTTTCTATCAGAGCGGTCCGCAATTGGTTGCCGACCGATACTCCTATCTTGCCGCGCTGCCCTTTGCGGCATTGTGCGCCGGCGGCTTGGCCCGGCTGGCACAGGTGCGGCCGCAATCGCGGCCCTACATTGGAATTTTCGCGCTGCTTTGGCTGCTCGGCCTTGCCGCCCTCACCCGCGGCTATCTGCCTGTGTGGCACGACACCCGCGCGTTGTGGGAACAGGCCATCCGGGTGGAGCCGGATGAACCGCACATTCAGAATTATTGGCGCCGGGAATTGCGTCTGGAAGAACTGCATGGAAAAGCCGCGGCATTGCAAAAACAACTGTCACAATTCCCCGACGGCCGCACTGTGCGGATACAACTGGCGCAAATTCTTGCCGAGTTGGGTGAAGACAACGGGGCGCTCCACTCCGTCAGTGAATTGCTGCGCGGCGGCGATGACCCGCAGCTGCGGCTCTTGCGCGCGCGATTGTTTGCGGATGCGCCGGGTATTGCGGCGGGACGGCTGGCCCTCGCGGACTACACCCGGGCACTGGCGCTGAATCC
>JAYVQF010000352.1:0-13232 GCA_043777195.1 Thermoanaerobaculia bacterium | reverse complement strand
GGTGCCGGATTTTCCTTTCGCGAAGCGGCGCCGCTCGACATGCGCCTGGAACCCGACGCGCCCACCCCCACCGCCGCGCAAATTCTCAACTCGGAAAGTGAAGCGCAGCTCGCCGATATTTTTTATCACTTCGGCGAGATTCACTCGGCGCGTCGGCTCGCGCGCCTGATCTGTGAACGGCGGGTGCGCCAGCCCTTCGCGCAGGCCGATGAATTTGCCGCGTTCGTCGCCGCCCATTTGCCGCCCTCGCGTCCGCGCCACGGCATTCACCCGGCCACCGAGGCTTTTCAGGCGCTGCGCATCGCGGTCAATCAGGAGCTTGAAGGGCTGGAGGAATTTTGCGCCGCCGCGCTGGGCTGTCTCAAACCCGGAGGCCGGTTGGCGATCATCGCTTTTCATTCGCTGGAAGACCGCGCCATCAAGCACGGACTGCGCGCGCTCGCCACCGGGTGCATCTGCCCGCCGAAGCTGCCGCGCTGCGCCTGCGGCCGGTTTCCCCGCGCGCGTACCGTGGGCTCGCAGCCCGTCAAGCCGGGCGCCGAAGAATGCGCCGCCAATCCGCCGTCCCGCAGCGCCCGCTTGCGCGTCGTGGAGAAATTATCCGAACCCTCACCGGCCAGGCGGCCCGCATGAGCGCGCCCCGCCAGCTGTACCGCACGCCTGCGCGTCATGATCATAATCAGGAGGCGGTCATCCACTATCGCCGCAGCAGCCTGGCGCCCGCCTATGCCGCGCTGTTTTACGGGCTGGTATTGGTGGGGCCGCTGTGGCTCTTTGAATATCAGCGGGCGCAGCGGGTGGAGATGGCGCTGGAAGTTCAGCGCCTGACGCTGGATCGCGAGGCGCTCAGCGGCGCGCTGCATGAAGCGGAAGCGCGGCTGGAAACCCTGCGCCGGCTGGAGACGGTGGAACAAGTCGCGGCCGGACCGCTCGGATTAAGCCGGGTGGCCATCGAGCGCGTACTGCCTGCGGCCGCCCGTCCGCCCCGGCCCGCGCCGGTGGACCTTGCTGCTAAAACCGCGAATCATCATGCGTTTGAACCGCCGACCGCCAATTCGGGAGAGGCGGGCCATGGTCATTAGACTTTTTCCCCGCCCCGGCTTTGACCGCCGCCGCTTGGCGCTGCTGGGCGGCTGCATAGCGGCGGTGGCGCTGACGCTGGAAATCCGCCTGGTGCAATTGCAGATCGCGCGCCACGCCGAGGCGGATCGCAAAGTCAGCGCCATCACCGAAGAAACCCTGCGCACTTCGCCGCCGCGCGGCGCCATCGTGGATCGCAATGACCGCCCGTTCGCCATCGGAGAAAAGCGCCCGTCCATCTATGTCGATCCGAAGATGGCCGATGCGGGTGACGCGGGGCTCATCGCTGAAACCCTGGAACTGCCGCCCGCGCTCGTGAGCGCGGCCCTGGCCCGCGACAATCATTTCGTCTGGCTCAAAAGGGGCGCCGACGAAGCGCAATGGCTCGCGCTGCAGCGGGCGGGTCTGGATGAGCGCGGCGTGCGCATGATCGAAGAAACGGTGCGGCTCTATCCGCAGGGCAATCTTGCGGGCGCAGTCCTCGGCCGTGTCGGCCACGACAACGCCGGACTCGCGGGCGTTGAATATGCGCGCCAGCCTGCGCTCGCGGGTGAGGGGCGCGTGCTCATCGCCCGGCGCGATGCGCGCGGCCGCCTGATCGAATGGCGCACGGTGAAGGCCGGGCGCGAAGGCGCCGACCTGCGCCTGACCCTGGACGCCGCGCTGCAATACCGCGCGGAGAGCGAACTCGCCGCCGCCGTCCAGCGCACCGGCGCGCAAGGCGGGCTCGTCGCGGTGATGAAGCCGGAGACAGGCGAACTGCTCGCGATGGCCAGCTGGCCGCCCTACAATCCGTTAACGGGCGGAATTCCCCACAACGCGGTGGCGGAAATGGCCTATGAACCCGGCTCCACCTTCAAGGCCTTCACCGTGCTGGCGGCGCTCAATGAAAACAAAACCCGCCCGGATGAAGTCATCTTTTGTGAAAACGGCGGTCTCACGGTAAACGGCCAGTACATCAAGGATCACAAACCGTTCGGCAATCTCACGGTGGAAAAAATCATCGCCGAATCCTCCGATGTCGGGGTGATGAAGCTGGCCCTGCGCGTGGGCGCGACCCGCTTCGACGAATACATGCGCGATTTCGGTTTCGGCGCGCGCACCGGCTCGGGCCTGCCCGGCGAATCGGCGGGAATCTTCGCGCCGGTGGAGAAATGGTCGGGCCGGTCGCTCGCGACGCTGGCCATGGGGCAGGAAATAGCGGTCAGCCCGCTGCAGCTTCTGAGCGCTTACAGCGCCATCGCCAATGGGGGCCGACTCGTCGTGCCGCGGCTGTTCATGGATGAAGCGCCGCATCCCGCCCGGCAAATCCGGGTGCGCCCCGCGGTGCTGGCGCAGATGCGCGAAATGCTGAATGATGTGGTGAGCGAAGGCACCGGAAAAAAAGCGGCGATCCCCGGCGTGCGCAGCGGCGGCAAGACCGGCACCGCGCAGAAGGCCCTCAACGGCCATTACCTCGACGGTAAATATTTCGCCTCGTTCATCGGCTTTTTCCCCCTTGAAAAACCCATCGCGGTGGCGCTGGTGGTGATTGACGAACCCCGCGTCGGCATGCACCACGGCGGCGAGGCGGCGGCACCCGTCTTCGGGGCGCTGGCCCGCGACATTTACATTCATGCGCGGGCGGCGGCGCCGGTCGATCCTCCCCCACCCGCACCCGCGCCACTGGCGCAGGCGGCGGTTGCTTTCCCCGTGCGGCGAGCCCTGCCTGGAGGCGGAATATGAAGCTCAGCGAACTGATCCGTCATCTCCCCGTCACCCAGGAAGTTCCCGGTGATCCCGACATCACCGCGCTCAAGCTCGATTCGCGCCGGGTGCAGCCGGGCACCCTGTTCGCGGCGCTGCGCGGGGAAAAATCGGATGGCTACGCCTACATCGACGCGGCGCTGGCCCAGGGTGCCGCCGCGATCCTTTCTGACCGCGAACCCGCGCGCAAGGTGCCGTGGCTGAAAGCGACCGATGCGCGCGAGGCGCTGGCGCTGGCCTCCTGGATTATCGAAGGGCGGCCCGACAAAAAATTGCGCCTCATCGGCGTGACCGGAACCAACGGCAAAACCACGGTGTCGCATCTCGTGCAGGCCATCCTCAACGAGGCCGGCCCGAGTTGCGGTTTGCTCGGCACCATCACCTACGATTGGGGCGGCAGCAAGGTGCCCGCTTGGCGCACCACCCCGGAGGCGCCCGATCTGGCGGAATTTTTCAAAATGATGGTGCGCCACGGCCTCGAATCCTGCGTGATGGAGGTCAGCTCGCACGCCCTCGCCCTCAAGCGCGTGTATGGCCTGTCGTTCGCCGCCGCGGTTTTCACCAACCTGACCCGCGATCACCTCGATTTCCATGCCACCATGGAAAATTATTTCGAAGCCAAGCGGCAACTTTTCAGCCAATTAGCGGAAGCCGGAACGGGAGAATTCGGGGGGGTGGCGGCGGTGGGTATTGATGATGACTGGGGCTTGAAACTCGCGAGTCTTTTGGAAGCCCACCCCGGCGTCAAATTCCGCCGCTTCGGGCGCCGCGAGAACGCGGAAGTCCGCCCGCTCGGCGTGGCCCTCGACCTGCAGGGTATTCGCGGGGAAATCCAAACCCCCAGCGGCATTCTTGCACTGCATTCGCCGCTCCTGGGCGAGCCCAATCTGCAGAACATCCTCGCCGCCATCGCCGCCTGCGAAGGGCTCGGCATTCCCCTGCCGCAGATCGCGGCCGGGCTTGCGAATGTCACGGGCGTGCCCGGCCGTTTCGAGCGCATTGAGGCGGGACAGCCCTTCAGCGTGGTGGTGGATTACGCGCACACCGACGACGCACTCAAGAATTGTCTGGCCACGCTGCGCCAGCTCGGCGCGCGCCGGCTCATCACCGTCTTCGGCTGCGGCGGCGGGCGCGACCGGGGCAAACGGCCGCTCATGGGCGCGGTGGCGACGCGGCTGAGCGATCTCGTCATTCTCACCAGTGACAACCCGCGAGATGAGGACCCTGCGGCCATCGCCCGCGATGTCGAACCCGGCATCCGCGCGGAACTGCGCGGGGGCAAGCGCCACGAAACCATCCTCGACCGGACCGCGGCGATCGCGCGGGCGTTGGAGATGGCGCGCGCCGGCGATGTCGTCGTCATTTGCGGAAAGGGACACGAAACCATCCAGACCATCGCCGGTGTGGATCATCCGTTTGGCGACGCCCCCGTGGCGCGCGCCGCGCTCGAAGCCCTCAAGGTGAAAGATGGTCTCTTTGTCGGCCAGTGACATCGCCCGCCTTTGCGGCGGCACGCTTCGCCCGGGCGGGAGCGATTTGGTGCTGAGCCATTTCGAACTCGACTCGCGCCGGGTCACACCGGGCGGACTCTTTGTCTGCATCCGCGGGGAACGCGCCGATGGCCATGACTACTGGCCCGACGCCGCCGCGCACGGCGCCGCCGCGGCGATCACCTCCCGTGATTTGCCGGGCTCTGATGTGCCCGGAGGGACCGCGCCGCAGGTGGAAATCCGCGTGGAGGACACCGCCCTGGCGCTTCGTCGTCTCGCCGCCGCGGTGCGCGCCGCGCGCGACTGGACGGTCATCGGCATCACCGGCTCGGTGGGCAAAACCACCACCAAGGAGCTGGCCTTCATGGCGCTGGGCGGCCGCGCCCGCGCCGCCCGCTCGCCGGGCAATTTCAACAATTTATTCGGCCTGCCGATGGCCCTCCTCAATGCGCCGGAAGTCGCGGCGCTGGTTCTGGAGATGGGCATCTCCACGCCGGGCGAGATGTCCGCGCTGGCGGATCTCGCGCGGCCGGAAATTGCGGTCATCACCGCCATTTCATCCGCCCACACCGAATTTCTCGGCGACGAGGACGGCGTGCTCAGGGAAAAGCAAAAGATCCTCGGTCGTCCCGGACAGGGGGGCGCGCGCGTTTTGATTTACAACCATGATGACGCGCGGCTGCGGGCGCTGGCAAAAACATTGACGATCGAGACGATCAGCTGCGGCTTTGCCGAGGGCGCCCAGGTGCGCGGCCACGAATTCGCGCAGCGCGACGGCCATATTGAAGTGCGCGCCGAGTATCGCGGGGCGCGCGAATCGTTTGCGCTGAGCGGCGCCGGACACGCGCTGGCGCTGGATCTTCTGCTGGCGCTGGGCGTGGCATCCGCGTGCGGAATTTCCGCCGCTGATGCCCAAGCGGGACTCGGCTATTACCAGCCGGGGCCGGGACGCGGGCAGTTGGTTCCGCTCGCCCCCGGTATTCGCGCCCTCGATGAAAGTTACAACGCCTCCCCCGCAGCCATCCGGGAATCCTTCGCCACCCTGCGCGAACTCGCGGCTGCGACCGGCGCAAAACGGCGCATCGCGGTGCTTGGCGACATGTTCGAACTCGGCCCTTCGGCGCCGGCGCTGCATGCGGAACTCGCCGCTCCGGCGCGCGAAGCCAGGGTCGATCTCCTGCTTGGCTGCGGCCCGCTCATGCGCGGCCTGTGCGATTCGTTCAGCGCCGCGGGCGGTGCGTCGCGTCATTACGACAGCGCCGAAGCCGCCGGCGCCGATGCGCGCGCGGCGGGTCTGCTCGCACCCGGCGATCTGTTGCTTTTGAAGGGCTCGCGCGGAATGCGCGTGGAAAAATTCATTCCCGCCTACACCGGCGCGGCAAGCGGAACCACCGGCAAGGGAGGCGGGGCATGCTGACCTGGCTTTCCGATCTCGCGGGCCGCCCGCACCTTGGTTTCCTCCGGCTGTTCAGTTATATTTCATTTCGCGCCGCCATGGCGGTGGTGACGGCGCTGCTGTTCACCTGGCTGCTTGCGCCTGTGCTGATTCGCTGGCTGCAGAAATTGAAATTCGGGCAGTACATCCGGGAAGAGGGGCCGGCCGACCATCATTCCAAGGCGGGTACCCCTACCATGGGGGGCGTGCTGTTGATGAGCGCGATGACGCTGGCGGGCCTCTTGTGGACCGATCCCGCGAATTATTTTTTCTGGATCATACTCGCCGGCTTTCTCGCCTTGGGCTTCACCGGGTTTCTGGATGATTACTTGAAGGTCTCCAAGAAGCGCAATCTCGGGCTGACCTCCCTGCAGAAATTTTCGGCGCAAACGGTCGTGGGTCTCTCCGTGGGGGCGGCGCTGCTCACGCTCGCGCATGCCGATCTTTTCTCCACCGACATCAGCGTGCCCTTCTTCAAAAACAGCGCCCTGCATCTGGGCTGGCTCTATCTTCCCTTTGCGGCGCTGGTGGTGGTGGGAACTTCCAACGCGGTGAATCTCACCGACGGACTGGACGGCCTCGCCACCGGCACCAGCGCCATCGCCGCCAGCGCCTACGCGGTCATCGCCTATCTCTCCGGCAATGTGAAGCATGCCGCCTATCTCGGCATCCCTCATGTCCCCGCCGCCGGCGAGATGACGGTGTTTCTGGCCGCGCTGGTGGGCGCCTGCCTGGGGTTTCTCTGGTACAACGCCTATCCCGCGCGGGTTTTCATGGGGGATGTGGGGGCCCTGGCTTTGGGGGGCGCCATCGGCATCGCGGCGTTGGTGGCGAAACAGGAATTGCTGCTCGTCATCATCGGCGGCGTCTTTGTGGCGGAGGCGCTCTCGGTGATCATCCAGGTGGGCGTATACAAATGGAAAAAGCGGCGGGTATTTCTCATGGCGCCGATTCACCATCACTTTGAAAAGCTCGGCTGGCACGAAGTGCAGGTGACCACCCGCTTCTGGATCATTGCCATCGTCTGCGCGATGATCGGTCTCGCCACCCTGAAGGTGCGCTGATGGACGCCTTGCGCCCTTCCCACGCCGCCGCGCCGGGCATCGCCACGCCCTACGCCGAAGTCCCGCGCGACTTGCAGGGTCAGACCGTGCTGGTGCTCGGCCTTGGCGCCTCGGGCGAGTGGGCCGCGCGCTTGGCGCGCCGCGCCGGCGCCTTTGTGCATATTGCCGACGACGCCGATCCCCGCAAGCTGGGCGAGCGGCTGGCGCGCCTGCTGCCCGAACTCGCGGGCTGCCATGTCGGCGCCGATTGCCTCCGGGCGCCCGACGCCGATCTTCTGATTCTTTCGCCCGGCGTCAATCCCGTCCACCCGCTGGCGCAGCGGCAGGCGGTGCGCGGCGGCGCGATTCTTTCCGAGATTGAATTCGCCGACCGCTATGCGCCGAAAAAAGCGAAACGCGCGGGCGTCACCGGCACCAACGGCAAATCCACCACCACCGCGATGCTGGGCCACCTGCTGGAATGTGCGGGCCGCAAAGTCGCGACCGGCGGCAATCTTGGCGAGCCCTACGCCAAACTGGTGCTCACCCGGCCCGACGCCGAATATTTCGTGCTCGAACTTTCCAGCTACCAGCTTGAATCGTTGCAGCATGTGCGGCTCAATACGGCGGTTTATCTCAACCTGACGCCCGATCATCTCGACCGGCACAAAACCATCGAGGCTTACGCCGAGGCCAAGGCTCGCATTTTCGCCAACCAGGGCGCGGATGACCACGCGATTTTCAACGCCGACGACGAAGCGGCGGCGGTCGCCGCGCTCGGCTCCCCGGCGCGCGCGTGGCCCTTCAGCCAGACCCGTGAAATTCCCGGCGGCGGCTATTTTCGCGGCGCCGTCGCCTTCGGCCGGGATGAACGGCTCTTTGATTTCGCCAGACTCAAGGTCGTGGGCGCGCCCAACATGCAGAACGCCCTGGCTGCCGCGCTGGCCGCGCTGGCGCTCGGGCTCAAGCCCTGGCAGATCGCACCGGCGCTCGAATCTTTCGTGCCGCTGCCGCACCGGCTGGAAACCGTGGACACGCTGCGCGGCGTGCGCATCATCAACGATTCGAAAGGCACCAATGTGGATGCCAGCCTGCAGGCCATTCGCGGGCTCAATCCTCCGCTGGTGGTGATTCTGGGCGGCCGCGACAAGGCGCAGGATTTCTCGCCGCTCCTCGCGCCGCTGCGCGAACGGGCGAGGCGCGTGATTGTTTACGGGGAAGCAGGCACCAAGATCGCCGCCGCGCTGGCGCCGCTGCAGCCGGTGGTGACGGGACCGCTGGCCGAAGCCTTCGATCTCGCCTTCGACTGCGCGCAGGCGGGCGACATCCTGCTCTTCTCCCCGGCCTGCGCCTCGTTCGATCAATTCCGTGATTACAACCAGCGCGGCGAGGCGCTGCGCCATCTCGTCGCCCTCGCACGCAAGAAATTGCGCGGCGAGGACACGGACAGCCCTGAGCGCGAGGCGAAAACCCCATGAGAAACGGCGCCCGCGCCACCCGCATTGATGTGCCGCTGTGCGTCACCGTGCTGCTGCTCTGCCTGGGCGGGCTGGCGGTGGTGTGGTCGGCATCGTCGATGCTGGCGATTGACCGTTTCGGCACGCCCAATGCCTATTTCAGCCGCCAGTTGATGTTTTTCGGCGCCGGCCTGGTGGCCTGTCTCGGGCTCGCGAATGTGCCTTATACGCGGTGGCAGGATCCCGTCGTCGCCTGGGGCCTGTCGCTGAGCGCCCTCGGCGGCTTGCTGGCGGTATTCGCCTTCCCGGCGCGCAACGGGGCGCATCGCTGGTTGAAATTGCCCGGACTTTCCGCGCAGCCCTCCGATCTCGCCAAGCTGGCGCTCATCATCCTCGTCGCCAATCTTCTGGCCGACAGCCAGCGTCCCGGACGCGTCGCCCCCGGCCGCTTCGACTGGGGAATGACGCGGGTGATCGCGGTATGCGGCGTGTCGTTGGCGTTGATCTTGGTCGAACCTGATCTCGGCACCGCCGTGGTTCTTGCCGGCACGCTTTTTCTCACCCTGTTTCTGGGCGGCCTGGCCTGGCGCGCGATCCTGCCGGTAGCCGGCACGGGGCTCTTGGGCCTGATCGCGATGATCGCCTTCAGTCCGTTCCGCCGCGCGCGCATGCTGGCCTTTCTTCATCCCGAATTGACGAGCGACGGCGCGGGCTACCAGATCGCGCAGGCCAAGCTGGCTCTCGGTGCGGGCGGCTTCACGGGCAAATGGTTCATGGGCGGGAGTCTGCGCCTGCTCTATCTTCCCGAACCGCACACCGACTGCATCTTCGCTTCATTGGGGGAGGAAACCGGACTCCTCGGCACGACGCTCGTGCTGATCGGCTTTCTCGTGATGATCGCGCGCGGCTACAAAATCGCCGACGATGCCGCCACCCCGTTCGGACAATATCTCGCCTTCGGACTCACCACGCTTTTGGCCACGCAATCATTTTTCAATTTGCTGGTCGTCACCGGCCTGGCTCCGGCGAAAGGCATCGCGCTGCCCTTTCTCTCCTATGGCGGCAGTTCGCTGGTCATTTCCCTGGCGGCAGTGGGAATTCTGCTCAACATCTCGCAGCACCGGAGGGGCGCATGAGCCTTACCATCATGCTCACCGGCGGCGGCACGGGCGGTCATATCTTTCCGGCGCTGGCGCTGCGTGAGGAATTGCTGCGCCGTCACCCCGACTGGAATTTTGTTTTCGTCGGCACGAAGCGCGGACTGGAAGCGGAGATCGTGCCGCGCGCAGGCGTGCCGCTGGAATTCCTGGACATCGAAGGACTGATCGGCCGCGGCTGGCGTTCGCTCCGCGCGCTGATGAAGCTGCCGTTCGCCCTGCGCGGCGCGCGCGCCCTGCTGCGGAAATATTCCCCGGTGCTGGTTGCGGGTTTCGGCGGCTATGCCTCCTTCCCGCTGCTCTGGGCGGCGGCGGGGCAAAAGATTCCCACCCTCATTCACGAAAGCAATCTCACGCCCGGTTTCGCCAACCGCTGTCTGGCGGGCCGTGTGAACGCGCGGGCTGCGGCATTTTCGACCGTGCAGGAAATCTGGCCCAGCGCGGTGCTGACCGGCATGCCGGTGCGCGCGGGATTCAGTCTCGCCCGGAAGATCGCGCTGGAAAAAAATATCGCGCTGGAAAAAGCGATCGCGCTGGAAAAAGTGATCGCGCCGGAAAAAAAGACCGCGCCGGAAAAAAATGCGCTGCACGTCCTCATCGCGGGCGGCAGCCGGGGTGCGGCGGGACTCAATGCGATGGTGCGCGCGGATCTGGATGCGCTGCTCGCGCAGCAAGGCCTGATGATTACGCACCAAACCGGCGCGGCCCAGCACGCGCAATTTGCGCCGCTCGCACAGGGCCGTGCCAATTATTCAGCCCTGCCTTTCATTACCGACATGCCTGCCGCCATGGCCGCGGCGGATTTGTATATCGGCCGCGCCGGCGCGTCCACGCTGGCCGAAATCACCGCTGCAGGGCTGCCCGCAATCCTCGTGCCCTTCCCCGCCGCCGCCGCCGATCACCAGACGAAAAACGCCGAAGGCATGGTTCGGCTCGGCGCCGCGCAGCTGCTGGCGGAGCGCGACTTCACGCCGGGCGCGCTGGCAGAAAGGGTCAAAAATCTCGCGGCTGATTCTCCGCGTCTCGCGGCGATGGCGACCGCATCGGCCGCCGCCGGGAAACCCGACGCCGCCGCGCATCTCGCCGACCTGGCCGAATCGTTAATCGCAAAAGCCGCGGTGCGTGCATGAAGTTTTACGGAAAAATCAAGAGAGCCCACTTCATCGGCATCGGCGGCTCCGGCATGTCCGGTATCGCCGAGCTGTGCCTGGCGCAGGGCCTTTCCGTCACCGGCAGCGACGCGAAGGAATCGGAGGCGGTGGAGCGGCTGCGCGGCCTCGGCGCGATCGTCGTAATCGGTCATCACGAAATGGAAGCCGATGGCGCCGATGTAGTGGTCTATTCCAGCGCCATCGCGCTCAATCATCCCGCCTTGGTCAGGGCGCAGGCGCTGTGCATCGCGGTGATTCCCCGCGCGGAAATGCTCGCCGAGTTGCTGCGCCTCAGCTATGCGGTGCTGGTGGCCGGCTCGCATGGCAAGACCACGGTCACCTCGATGATCGCCGATCTCCTGACCCGCGGCGGTCTCGACCCGACGGTGGTGATCGGCGGCCGCCTGGGGCGCATGGGCAGCGGCGCGCGGTTGGGCGCTTCGCAGCTCACCGTTGCGGAGGCGGATGAATCGGACGGCAGCTTCCTGCTGCTGAGGCCGGCGGTCTGCGTCATCACCAACATCGACCGCGAGCACCTCGATCATTACGGCAGCTACGATCGGTTGCTCGCCGCCTATGTGGATTTCGCCAATCAGGCGCCGTTCTTCGGCCGCATCCTCTTGTGCGTTGACGATCCCGGCGCCCGTTCCATCCTTGGCTCGCTGCGCCGTCCGGTCACCACTTACGGCACCACCGACGATTGCGACTTGCAGATTGAAGCGCTGGCGCTGGCGGGACTGGGCGCCCGCTTTCGCCTGCGCGGAGTCTCGGGTTCGGCTGAATTCTCCCTCAGCCTGCCCGGCCGCCACAATGTGCTGAATGCCGCCGCCGCGCTGGGCGCCGCCGCCGAGGTGGGCCTTTCCTGGGAGAAGGCCGCGCCGCTGCTCGAAAATTTCCACAACGCCGATCGCCGCTTCGAATTCAAGGGAGAGGCGCGGGGTGTCAGTGTGTATGATGATTACGGACATCATCCCACCGAAGTCATGGCGACGCTCGCGGCCGCACGCGCGGCGTTTCCCGGCCGCCGCCTCATCGCCGCCTTCGAGCCGCACCGGTATTCGCGCACGCAACTCTGCTTCGCGGAATTCACGCGCGCCTTCGGCGACTGCGACCGGCTTTTCCTGACCGAAATTTACCCTGCGGGTGAGGCGCCGCGTTCCGGCATCACCGGTCGGGCGCTCGCAAACGCCATTGCGGCGGCGGGCCGGCCTGTGGAATTCGTCGCGACCGTCGGCGAATTGCCGGCACGCCTGGCCGCCGAAGCGAAAGCGGGCGATGTGGTGCTGACCCTCGGCGCCGGCGCCATCACCAGCGTTGGGCCGCAACTGCTGTCGCGCATTTTGGCTATGGAAGAGTCCAGGGAAGAGGCTACGGGAAATGCCAAGGCAAATGTCCAGGAGGCGGCGTCATGAGCGGCATGGCCCTCGCGCTCGCCGCGCTCACCCCCTGGTTGCAGGAGGCGAAGTTGCGCTATTCCGAAGCGCAGCCGCTCGCCCCCTACACGACGCTGCGCATTGGCGGCGCCGCCGCGCGGGTCATCGACTGGCCGGAGCAGGATCCCGACGGTTCGGCGCTGCTGAGCAAACTTGCGGAGTTGCAGATCCCCGCGCGCGTCCTGGGCGCCGGCTCGAATTTGCTGATTGACGATGCGCCCTTCGCCGGCGTGATCCTGCGCATGAAAAGCGCGGTCGCGCCGCAGTTTGACGAGGAAGGCGTCACCGCGCCGGCGGGCTTCATGCTGCCGCGACTCGCCACGCTGGCGGCGGCGGAGGGGCTCGCGGGCCTGGAAGCGTTCGCCGGAATTCCCGGCACCGTGGGCGGCGCGGCGGCGATGAACGCCGGCGCCTGGGGCAGCGAGATCCGCGAGGTCTTCGCCTGGGCGGAAGTGGTGACGGCCGGGGGCGTCCAGCGCATCGGCCTCAACCAGGCGGGCTTCAGCTATCGCCATTCGATTTTTCAGGGCACGAGCGGAACTCCGCCCGCGCTCATCCGCCGGGTGCGCTTCATCCTGCGCCGCGAACATCCCGCGCAAGTCCGCGAGCGGCTGCTCGGCTGGCAGCGTCGGCGCGAGGCGAGCCAGCCGATCAGCGCGCGCACGGCGGGATCTACTTGGACAAATCCGTCCGGCCCGGACGCACAGCCCGCTTGGAAACTCCTCGACGAGTGCGGGCTGCGCGGCTGGGGTGTGGGCGGGGTGCGGCTGTCGGAAAAACATTGCAACTTCCTCATCAATCACGGCGACGGCACCAGCGCCGACGCGCTCGCGGTCATGGCGGAAGCCGAGCGCCGCGTGCATGAACAGTTTGGCGTCGTGCTGCAACGCGAAATTCGCCACTGGCGCGCAGAACCGGCAGGAGGATCTGATCATGGCGCTTAGCACCGCCGCCCTCCGTCAACGCGTGCGCAGCCGCCGCCGTGCGAATGGCAAAGTGCGCCAGCGCGCGCTGGCTCTGCCGCTCACGCTGGCGGGACTTCTGGCGGGCGGCGCCACCCTCGGGGGCCTCGGGGTTTCCGTCATGGGGCGTCTGCGACACGCACCGGCGCTGGCGATTCGCTCGGTGCAGGTGCGCGGAGTGGGCAACCTTGACCCCGGCCCGTTGCGCCTGCTGGTCGCGCCGCTGCGCGGTTCGCCGCTGGCCTCGCTGGACGCCGAATTACTGCATCAGCAGCTTG
>JAYVQF010000351.1:0-3395 GCA_043777195.1 Thermoanaerobaculia bacterium | reverse complement strand
GCTGCGGGGATTCCCAATACACAATAAAAGAGAACCAGGATCAGATGGATGTACGCCAGGAAATGATTTAACGATGCAAGAACCAACACATGTCGGACAATAAATTCAGCCTGCGAAATAACAATCCACTTCAACCCGAACAAGACCAGCAGAGCCGCCAAACTCCCGAATGTACCGGGGGCGAAAGGAATGTATCCCACCCCAAATCCAGTCGCGACTATCTTTGCCCACAACGGACAACGGGGAAGCGCTGGATCAGCCATACAATAAATCCGTGGCAAAGCCGCAACTAAATTGATTCAAACCTAAGACCCAAACCCTAAGCCCCAAGCCCCCCATCCCGCTCATCCCTCCGCCTGCTGCAACTTCTCCAGCAGCGCGTGATCCAGGCCGCTGATGTCGAAATATTCCGATTCCAGCCGTTCGACGCGGTGACGGTCGAGGCCGGCATTGCGCAGGAAGTCGAGGCGCAGGACGGAGGACTGCTGTTTGACAATATCGGGCAGCAGGGTGTTGACATAGAAGGCTTCTTTACGAATGTCGAGGACGACCCGCTCGAAAAGCGGCGGCGGAATTTCGTCGAGCAGCCCCTCTTCCTGCAAGAGATCGGCCTCGACCGCATGCTTGAGGGCTTCCTGGCCGCCGGTGTCGCCCAGTTCGAAATAGAAATTTTTGAGCCGCGCTTTGGCGAGCCGGTAAACCCGGTCATGCAGCCGCTCCTCCGCCAGCGCGTTCGCCAGCGTACGCGCGAGTGCCCCCAGCCCGGCATGGCCATTGCCGGTGGCCTTCAGCAGTTCACTGCCGATGAGGTTGAGTTTGCGGCGGCCGTAATGCAGCACATAGGGATTGGCGCGCAGCGGGCGCAGGAAAAGTTCCTCGAAAAAGCCGGCACCCAGCGCTTCGAATTCCTGCGCATGGCCGGCCAGCGAGCGCAGCTTCTCGGCGTCGAGGACGGTTTCCTCCGCAAACGCCACCTGGCTGAGGAGCGCCTCCGCTGCGTCGAAGCGATCGAAGAGCGCGAGCATCAGCATGAAATTCTCCATGGAATCCAAGCCCTCGTCCGTGCGGGAGCGGGCGAGTTCATCCAGCTGGCGGCCGGTTTCCAGAAGCAGCGCCTCGAAGCCGGTGTCGCGCTGATCGTGCGCGCGCTTCTTCAAGCGCAACAGCAGTTGCAGATCGGCGGGGGTGGCGGTCTGCCCGCTGGACGAGAGCAGCAGCCGCTGAAACAGCTCGCGCGCGGCGTCGCCGGTGTCACCCGCCGGGGTCCGGGCGATGCCGCCGCGCCGCAGCGCCTCGTCGTAGCGTTCGAGCAAACCCGCGGGAAGTCCCTGGCGCTGCGCCCGTTGTACGAGGGCGCTGAGTCGTGCGCGCGCGCGCTCCACCGCTTTTTCATCGGCGGGCGCGCCCGGCTTTTCCGCGCCGCCGCGCGCGACCACCGCCAGGAGGGCGCGGTATTCGGCCAGCAATTGCGCGTTATCGGGGGCGCGGGCGATGAGATCGAGCCGCAGCCGTTCTTCAAGATAGGGGGGAATTCCCAGTTCCTGCGAGAGGCGCACCAGCTCGGCGCGGTCGCTCATCGAATAGTCGCTGTGGATATCGCCCAGCGCCCGGAGCCGCTGTTGATATTCCGCATGGCCGCGATGGGTGACGCGCAGCAGGCAGACCAGCGCGCCCGGCAGATCGAGCGCGGCATGCAGCGCGCGTCCCAGTTCGCTGTCGTCGCCGGCGGAAAGTTCCGGATGATGTTTGAGCAGCCGCCCGGCCTTGCGCAACAGCCAGCGCTGCTGGGCTGCGGCATCCCCGCCGGGCGGCGGGGTCACGAAAAAATAAAGATTGGTGAGCGCGTTGCCCTCGGCGAAAAGTCGGCCGTAAAAATCAAAACCGCGCGTCGCGTTGGTGAATTTCAGGCGGCCGCTGGCTTCATCCACCTGCGCGCCGAACAGCACCAGGCGGTTGCGCACCAGGGGATTGAGCAAGTCTTCGACGGGTTGCGATGAACCGAACATGTATTCCGACAGCAGCCCGCCGGTGCCGTTGAAAATGACACCGCCTTCCGCCAATTGCAGCTCATTGCCCTGCGCGAAGAGGCGGAGCCCTTCCTGGCGCATTTCATAAAAGGCCCGACGCTCGAGATCGGCGCCGATGAACGACGCGAAATACTCGATCCGCGGGGCGGCTTCCCCATGAAGACGGATGTCGGCGACGCGCACAGGGGCATTTTAAGGCGCGGCGTGAAATAAGGCGAACGGACCGGATTCGCGCCGCTGCAAAATTCTTGGCGGCTGCGCCATTAAAGTTTTATTTTGCGCAACCGCAGGGCGTTGCCGATGACCGACACGGAAGAAAAGGCCATGGCCGCGCTGGCCAGCATCGGGCTGAGCAGGAGGCCGAAGAAGGGATACAAAACCCCGGCCGCGATGGGCACGCCCAGGATGTTGTAGATGAAGGCGAAGAAAAGATTTTGCCGAATGTTGCCCAAGGTCGCGCGGCTGAGATGACGGGCTCTGACGATTCCCTGCAAATCTCCCTTGACGAGGGTGATCCCCGCGCTTTCCATGGCGATGTCGGTTCCCGTGCCCATCGCAATGCCCACTTGCGCCAGCGCCAGCGCCGGGGCATCATTGACCCCATCACCCGCCATCGCCACCACGCGGCCTTCGGATTGCAGGCGCTTCACGGTGTCGCCCTTGGCCTGCGGCAGCACCCCGGCTTCAAAATTCTCGAGGCCCAGCCGGCGGGCCACCGCGGCGGCCGTGGCGTGGCTGTCGCCGGTGAGCATGACGATGCGAATGCCCTCCGCTTGCAACAATCTCAACGCTTCTGCGGCGGTTGATTTGATGGGATCTTCCACGCCGATAAGCCCCGCCGGTTGGCCGTCCACCGCAATCAGCATGACGGTCTGGCCCTGTGCACGCAGCAGATCTGCTCTGGCTTCGAGAGCGGCCGGATCAATGTTCCGGTCTTTGAGCAGCGCGCCGTTGCCGAGCGCTACTTCGCGCCCTTCCACGCGGCCGGTCACCCCTTTGCCCGTGATCGAGACGAACTGCTCAGCGTTCACCCAAACCGCGCCGCGCGCCTGCGCCCCGGCCACGATGGCGGCGGCGAGGGGATGTTCGCTGGCCCGTTCAAGGCTCGCGGCAAGTCGGAGCAGATCGCCCTCGGGAAATCCGTCCACCGCCTCGACCGTCGTCAGTTTGGGTTTGCCCTCGGTGAGCGTGCCGGTTTTGTCGATCACCAGGGTATCGACCTTTTCCATGATCTCCAGCGCCTCGGCGTTGCGAATGAGGACGCCGGCCTGCGCGCCGCGGCCGGTGCCCACCATGATGGACATGGGCGTTGCGAGGCCGAGCGCACAGGGGCAGGCGATGATCAACACCGCGACCGCATTCACCAGG
>JAYVQF010000350.1:0-3400 GCA_043777195.1 Thermoanaerobaculia bacterium | reverse complement strand
TCTCCCAGCGCAAAAACCAGTTTCCGACGCAGTACGCGGGAGGACAACTCCGCGCGCCACGCCGCCAGATCAACGGGCGCGCTGATGATCACACCCGCAGCGTAATCCCGCGCGGCGTTTTGCATGGCCCGCAGCGCGAGGGTGCCGCCTGTGCCCTCGCCCCACAGCACCACGCGATTTTCCGGCACGCCCGCAGCCAGCAGGTATTTGCGCGCGGCGGCGACTTCCTGAAGGCTCGCATCGCTGGCGAAGCCATCCGCAAACGCCCAAGACACGCCGCAGCAATCCGTCCCGCGACGGTTGAGCGCGAGCACCAGAAACCCGCGGCTGACGAAATAATTGATGCGGCCGTCAAACTGCGGGCGAAAGCCCGGGCCGGGCGCATCGGGCAGGAGAATCACGCCGGCTTGAATCTTCTTGGGTTCATACAGCCAGCCGGTCAGGGCGGGATCGGCCGGATCGGGCATGATCGGCTTTGCGCCTGCATCACAGTCGGAAGAGATTGCGGGATTGCGCAGGTCGGTAAGGCGAAGCGGTTCGCGATCAACGCCGGCATAAAGCCAGAGGTCGCCCGGCTGGCCTTCGCCTTCGGCGCGCAGCAGCAATTTTTTGCCGGAAATGGAAGTTCGCAGCGGCAGAAAAGCGCCGCTCGCGGGCGGCGCGAGCTTTTGCGGAATTTCGGCACCGCCCTGGCTCAGCGACAGTTGCGGACGGCCGCCGTTGAGTTCGACCACCCACTCGACGGAGTCCAGCGAGCCCGCCTGAACGATATCCTCGTCCCGCTGGGCGAGCAATTTGAATGGGCGCAATTCTAGCGATAATTCATAGAGCGCCTGCTTTTTTCCGTCGGCAACCCCCAGTAACCTAAGCGTGCGGCTGTCGCGCGTGAATTCAAGCTGTGATATTTGGGACAGGCGCCCAGGTGGGATCATCACGCGGGTTAGCTTGTTAGCCAAGTTCCTGAGCGTGACGTTGACCGGCTTCCCCGTACCGTCATGCAACAGAACTGCGGCCCAGTTAAAGTCTGGGGATATCGCGCCCACATCGTCGCCTGACGCGGTGGCGATAAATTCCGTGATTGTAATTCCATCTGGCCCAATCGTGCGCAGTTGCGCGCGCCCGGCGTGGTCGGTGGCGTTGAACCAGATCTCTCCGCCTTTTCCCCAAGCCATAAATGTCTGCGATTCATCCTTTCCGGCGGACAGCGGAATGAGTTTGCCGTCATTCCCTTCAAGCGCCAATTTGTAAAATGCGAGACTTCCGCCCGGCATGCGCGCCGACAGCAGCAACGCCCTGCCATCCGGATAGACCCGCACCCCGCGCAGATCCAGGGCTGTTTTCGGCAGCGGCTTAACAGGCGGCAATTTTCCGGCGACCGGATTGAGCTCCTGGAGATAAAGCTGCGGTGTGCCGCTCTTCGTGGAGATGTAAACAATCCGCTTTTCATCGGGAAAAAAATCGGCATCGCGAATCTCTCCGTACGCGCCAAAGACTGCGGCGGCGATGGCCGGACAGTTGGTGGGGGCGGGGGGTGGCGGCTCAACGAATTCCTTCGGTTTGCGCGGCGGCGCTGGCCCCACGACGGCGGGTACCGAAGAAAGGTTCGCCTGTTGAGCGGACCGGGGAGTGGATGCGGCGACCGGGACGGATACGGAAGCCGGGGTAGAACTCGGCGTGGAACCCAGCGTGGAAATCGGCACGGATGCCGTCGCGGGCTTGGAGGCGGCTGATGCCGGGACAGGCTCCGTTTGCGCAACAACAGGGCACGCGCCGGCCCGCGCGATCAGCAAAATAAATATCCCGGTCAGTCTCATTCCCATGAGCGGGAATTATCGCAAATGGCGCATCCGGTGAACAGAATTCAAGCTCGTTACAATTCGCGCCATGCCCACCCTCGCCCCCGGCAGCCCCGCGCCCGATTTCAACAAGACCGACGCCAGTGAAAAACCTGTTTCACTCGCGCAGTTTCGTGGCAAACAGGCGGTGGTCCTTTTCTTTTACCCCAAGGATGAAACGCCCATCTGCACCAAAGAGGCCTGCGCGTTCCGCGATGCCTATGAGGATTTCAGCAAGGCCGGCGCCGCGGTGATCGGGGTAAGCGCCGACGGCGCCGCCAGCCACCAATCCTTCGCGGCCCGTCTCAAATTGCCCTTCGCGCTTATCAGCGATGAGGACGGCGCCCTGCGCAAGGCCTACGGCGTGCCCAAAACTTTGTTGGTGCTGCCCGGCCGCACCACCTTCGTAATCGACCGGCAAGGCATCATCCGCCACGCCTTCACCGCCGCCTTCGGCTCGCAAAGCCATGTGGATGAAGCGCTGGCGGTGGTGAAAGGATTGCCTCCGGAATAAATAAATGTTCGCCGGCGGCCATTCCTTCCCCTATTATTTTCTACTCGCGCTACAGGGCGCCTGCCTGATTCATCTCTTGAAAAAGCAGAAGCCCTACTATTGGATCTGGATCGTGCTGGTGCCGGTGATCGGCCCGCTGGCTTATTTCGTTGCAGTGCTGTTGCCCGATCTGCGCGGCAATTCCCGCTTCCGGGTTATGGCGTCCGTACCCAAAATTTCCATTGCTTCACTCGAAGCCGCGCTCAGGCTTGCGGATACCGGCGATGCAAGGCTGGCGCTGGGCGAGGCCTACCTTGACGCCGGGCGAGCGTCCGACGCGCTGACGGTGCTCACCCCCTGCGAGAGCGGCGTTTTGAAGAACAATGTACACCTCCTTTACGCCCTCGCCCGCGCCCGACAGGCGAGCGGCGATCCCGCCGGCGCGCGCGCGACTTTGGCTCGGGTGACCGGTTCGATTCGCGACCGTCTGACCGAACGGCAACTCCTCGACGCCCGCTGCGCCGAACAGTTGGGTGAATTTTCCGCTGCTGAGGCGCAATTCCGCTCCGCCGCCATCAGCGCCCCCGGCGCAGAAGCCCGCAGCCGCTTCGGGCAATTCCTCCTCGCCCGTCAGCGCACCGCTGAAGCCGCCGAGCAATTCCGAGAAGTCCTCTCCCACGCCGAACTCTCTGACCGTAATTACCGGCGGCGGGAGAAAGACTGGATCGCGGCGGCGAAGGCAGGATTGAAAGCGACGGGGGGATGACGCGCGTCGGTCGCGCTATGATGGCGCGGTCAAACCTTGGTATCAGTTGGATCCAATGTATCCAAGGTCCCAGGGGGACGAAATATCAGACACCACGGATGCTGGGCACTTTTACTCGGTCAAGCATCGCATCAAGCTGGTGGATTGGGAGGGGCGTGTCCACGATTACGGCTATCTGTTTCCACCCGAACCGACACGCTGATCTTCTCCGTTTCGCCATGCGTTTCGCGCTATGCCACCTCTCCCCTGGAGGGAGAGGTCGACCGGCGGAGCCGGGCGGGTGAGGGGGAAGTGCGGAAACGATAA
>JAYVQF010000349.1:0-13562 GCA_043777195.1 Thermoanaerobaculia bacterium | reverse complement strand
ACGCTGGCCTACGCCAGCTACGACATTGAGCGCCGGGAACTCACCTACATCCGCGCCGGCCACAACTCCTGCCTGATCCGGCGCCATGATGGATCGCTAGAACGGCTCATGCCGGGGGGCATGATCGTGGGGTTCGACCCCGGCGCCCGCTTTGAGGCGGGCCTTGAAACCGTCACGGTCACACTGACGCCGGGTGACGCGGTGCTGCTCTACACCGACGGCGCCTCCGAGGCGATGAATCCGCGCAGCGATGAATATGGCGAAACCCGGCTGGGCGAAGCCTTTGCGGCCACCAGCGGCGATGCGGCGGCGATGCTGGCCGCGGTCGAACGCTCGGTCATCGCCTTCTGCGCCGGCGAGCGGCAGCGGGATGATCTCACCCTGCTGGTCTGTAAAATCTGCTGAGACGGCCGGAGTGGGGTCAGAGCCAGGGATCGCAGGCTGCAGGCAGCACGCAATCATGGGGCATGTCGAAGAAATTGAAGCTCTTTTCCTTGAGCGCGCTCAGATGCGGACGGGCCGCGAGCGCGATTTCCTGAAATTTCCGGTTGGCCGCGGCCTCATCGAGGTCTGACATCAGGACATCTTCCGCGGCTTTTGCCAGCGGCCGCAGCGCGTCAAAATGAATGTCAAGTTCGTCCATGCGGTAATTATCACGACCGGGCCGCACAAAGCAAGCGCCGCTGGCGCATTCCGGTGAGGAGGCTGAACCTCCTCGATCGGGGTCGTCAAGAACGCGGTGAGCGTTAATAAAACTCCCGCTGACAGGCGCATTGTGCATCCGGGGAATTACCGGCCGAGCAGTTTGAGATCCACCCGGCGGTTCTTGCGCCAGGCGTCCTCGCCGTGTCCCGGATCGGCGGGATGATCCTCGCCGTATGAAATCGTGCGTACCCGGCTGGCGTAGATGCCGTGCGTGGTCAGATATTCCTTGACCCGTTCGGAGCGCTGCTGGCCGAGTGCGAGGTTGTATTCCTCGGTGTTGTTTTCGTCGCAATTGCCTTCCAGCAGGACATTGAACTGCGGATGCGCCTTGAGCCACGCAATATTTGCGTCAAGCGCCGCGCTCTCTTCTGCGCGAAGCTCGGGCGAATCGGAATCAAAATAAACCGTGCGCAAAACGGCCTGGCGGTTGTAATCTTCCAGGGAAGTGAGATCGACATCGCGAAGCAGCGGCGCCGGCGACGATGCCGATTCCTGCGGCACGCGCGGCGCGCTCTGGGCAGCGGCCGTGGAAGAGTTCTCCGCGCCTGCCGGCTTGATGACCGGCTGGCTGGTTTTGGGTTTGCTGTTGCAGGCCGCAGCGGCGATCAGCAGCAAAGGGGAAAGAGTGAGCAAGGGCGTGAGGCGCATGACGACTTCTCCTGAACGGGATGCCCGCCATTATAAAGGGCTGGAAACGGCAGCGAAACGGTACAGCCGTGAGAATGTTTCACTTGCACGCAGTGACAGGGTCGCACACTTTACTGTGCAGTTTCGACATTGAATTCACGCGCATCAACACGCCCCTGGTCGTCCACCGCGCGCAGGCGGAAATGGCCGGCCCGCGCCAGCCAGAAAAAGGGCTGGCCCGCGCGCGCGGCGCCGAGATATTCCGCGTCGAGAAACCAGTGCACTTCGCGGCTGTCGGCATCGGTCACTGCGAGCAGCGGGATTTTTTCCGGCTCAGCCGCTGCCGCGCGCAAAGTGTAGGTCAGCGCATTCTGCGGCGAGGTGATGCGCGGCGGCAAGCCGCTGGCACCGGCGCCGCTGAGCGGGCAATCCGCATTTTCCGGCGGCGGGGTGCGGCGGGGCAGACCGGCGGCGCGGAACAGTTTCAGCATGTCGGACGGCCAGAATTCATAGACGGACGCAGGCAATCCCAACTCCCGCCCCGGGCAGGCGCGGCGGCCGGTGGCGGGATCGATGGCGACGCGGCGGTGGATGTCGCACATCTTGATCGGCGAGACGCCGGGAATAAACAGCGTGGAAACGCGGTGCGGGCAATCGGCGCCGGGCAGCATTCCCGAGAGTGCGCAAACCTCCACTCGCGCGAGGCCGGCGGGCGGGGGCGGCGGACGGCGGCGCATTTCCGGACGAGGCGCCAGCGCGTCCGCAATCGCGAAAAAAAGCGGCCCGGCGGCGTCCCGCCCGATGAAGGCGGGGTTGCTGCGATGATCGAAATTCCCCACCCACACCACCAGCGTATAGGGGCCCGCCAGCCCCGCGCTCCAGGCGTCATGAAAACCCTGCGAGGTGCCGGTCTTCCAGGCGATGCGTTCCGCGGTATGCTCCGCTCCATCAGGCGCGCGCTGCCCCGGCCGCGGATTGTCGCGCAGAATGTCGAGCGTCAAGCCGGCGGACTCGGGAGAAAGCAGGTGAACGCCGTCTGCCGCGGGTGCATCCCGAAGTCGGCGCAGCGGTTTGTATAACCCGTCATTGCCCAGCATCGCATACAAAGCAGCCAGTTCCATCGGCGTGACTTCCGCGCCGCCCAACACAATCGCCAGGCCGTAATGTTCGGGTTTGTATAGACCCCCGATGCCGGCGTGTTGCAACAAGCCATGCAGGCCGGGGCTGCCCAGCTGCGCCGCCAGCTGCACCGCGGGCAGGTTGCGGCTGTGAACCAGCGCGTCATGCGCGGAAATGGGGCCGCTGAACTCGCCGTCGAAATTTTCCGGGTCATAGCCGCCGTAACTGGCGGGCGCATCGCTCAAGAGAGAGAGCGGGTGAATCAGCCCGGCATCGAACGCCAGCGCATAGACAAAGGGTTTCAAGGTTGAGCCCGGACTGCGCCGCGCCTTGAGGCCGTTCACCTGGCCCGCGATATCGGCGTTGAAATAATCGGCGGAACCCACCGCCGCGCGTATCGTCAGCGTACGGGTTTCCACCAGCAGCGCGGCGGCGTTGGTGATTCCTTCCCGGCGCCGCGCTTCCATCGCCGAGTGCAGCCGTGACTCCAGCAGCCGCTGCAATTCCAGATCGAGCGTGGTGTCCACAACGCCGCCGCCCGCTGGCAGATGCAGACTATCCACGAAGTGAGGCGCCGAGAAAGGCAATTCTTCCGCGCGGTGCATGCGCAGCGGCAAATCCAGCCGCGCGGCGAGGGGCGCGTCTGCGGGATGCGCGGCCAGCCACTCCTGAAAAAGAATGCGCCGGGCGCGGCGCAGCGGCTCACTGTTGGCGGCGGGGAGGGTTTCGTGATCAGCGCCGGCCGCCGCCGCGCGCGGCCCGCGCCGTGCGGGACTTTGCGGGATGACGCTCAGGGTCAGCGTCTCCACCAGGTTGAGCGCGCCGGCGTCTTTTTGAAAATAGATGAGGCTGGCCGCGCCCGCCCCTTCGATATTGCCGCCATAGGGAACCAGGTTGAGATAGGCATCGAGAATTTCCCGCTTGGAATAATGGCGCTCCAGCTGGATCGCCCGCAGAATTTGCCAGAGTTTTCCGGCGGGCGTGCGCGAATTGATGCCATACCGCATGCGCGCCACCTGCATGGTCAGCGTCGAGGCGCCCAGCCGCCGATCGCGCCGGATCAGCGAGTGCCAGGCCGCGCGCAGCAGTGCGCCGGGGTTGACGCCGGGGTGCGTAAAAAAATGGCGGTCTTCATGGAGCAGCGTGGTCTCGCGCAAGAGCGGGGAAATTTCGGCAAGCGGCAGCCGCAGCCGGTATTTCTCATCGCGCGTGAGGGTGAGCCGCAGCAATTGGTGATTGCGGTCATAAACCGCAGTGGAAAAATCCATCCCCTCCAGAAGCAGTGGCCGCGGCGCGAGGACCAGCGCGGCGGCGGCGATTGTCATCACCACCGCCGCAAGACGGGTTAACCGCCAAGAGGCCAAGGCACGCCAAGCACGCCAAGGAAGAGCAGAAAATTTATTATTTCCGATCCACGAAACCATTGTGTATGCCGAAATTAATTAAATCGAATTCTCTTATGCTTGGCGCCTTGGCGTTCTTGGCGGTAAACTCTTCTGCTATTCGACTGTGAGCGTGCCACCGCCCATCGAGCGGGCGACTATGGTGCGGTCGTACATCGATTCCCCCTGCGCGGGCGGAATGACGAAGGTTCCTTTGTTGACGGCGCGGATTTGATAGGTGAATTCCTTTACCGCGTCGCTGGCGCCGCCGTAGATGACGATGCGGTCCTCCCGTTTGTCGATGTATTCGGGCGTGTACCAGTCGCCGCCGCGATGATCGAGCGAGTTGAGAATCAATTCGGTGCCGCCGGGTAGCAGATCAATGATGGCGAGGTTGGTCAAATAATGACCCCGCTCGGTGGCGCGGATCTTCAGCTTCACAGTGACCACCGCGCCGATCGTGGTTTTCGTGATGACATGGCCCTCCGCGTCCTGATATTCGCGCTGGATTTCAAGGTGCTGGCGCAGTTCCGATTTCGGCGGCTGGCGGTCAAAGCCGGCCTCGGTGGTCTGGTAGAAGAGCGCCAGCTTGCCGCTGTCGGTGAGGCGAATCTTGCGGGCTTCCGCTGAGAATGGAACCCGGGGGAAAAGTCCGGCGCCGGTGGGAATCGGCAGCGCGACGGGGTCCCCCTTGGCGCGCAGTTCGAACAATTGTATCGAGGCGGCGAGGCTGCGATCCTTCATCACCGCAGTGGCATAGCCGTCAAGCGCGAGGATGACCGTGGCCGAGGAGATCGAATTGTAATTGCCGGCCATGATCGGATTCGTGAGCTGGGTGATGTCGTCGCCGGTGAGGGCTTTCAGTCGTTCGGGGAAATGGCGGGAGAGCACGAAGAGCAGCGTCGCGTCGCGCAGCAGGCCGTCGTAATACCAGCGGTAATCGTCCGCCTGTTTGTCGCCCAGGCGCAGGCCGGCGATCAATTTCGCGGCTTCCGGCTCCTGCTTGAGCATGCGGTGGACGGCGGCCATGTAGATCGTGGCGGCGTCGGTGCGGGCGGCTTTGCCGTAATTTTTGTCCATGGCATCGCGCAGGGCGATCACTTCATTGGTCATGACCTTGCCATTGCGCGTCAGCACATAGAGTGCATAGGCGCGCGCCCGCAAATCATTCAGATCCCGGGTCTGGCCCTGAAGACTCGTGGTCAGCCGGTCGAGGCCGCGACTGAGCAGGTCGGGAGGCACGGGATAGCCGCGATCTTTCGCCTCAGTGAGAAAGTGCAGCGCGTAGGCGTTGATATAGAGCGGCGCCTCTTCGCCGTCGGGCCAGTAGTTAAAGCCGCCCTCACTGCGCTGGCGGGCGCGCAACATGCGGATGACCTTCTGCAGATTTTGTTCCGCCGCCGCCGCATCGCCGCCGAATTCGGGGCGGTCGCGCAGCACGATGGCGGGAAAGGCCTGGCTGGTGATCTGTTCGGTGCAGCCATAGGGGAAACGGTTGAGATATTGCACCAGCCCGTGCGCGAGGTTCAGCGGCAGCGGTGAGGCCGATGCCTCCAGCACCCGGTAATCGGGATACATCTCAGCGGCACGAGGCGTCGGTATCTCGGCTTTGCCGTCGCGGCTGAAACCGCTGGTCAGCACGGTGCGGTAGGGCAGGGGCGGGCGCACGCTCAGGTCGGTGCGCAGGCTGCTGTGCTTGTCCCCCATCTTCGCCGTAAAAGTGAACGCGCCGGAGCCCAGCAATTCGCGGGCCCGCACTTTCACCCGTGCCACCGCTTCGTGCCCTTCGGGAATGACCAGCGCCTGCTGCGCGCCCTCCACGATTTCAATGTGTTCGCTGACCGCAAGAGTCACTGCCACCTTCGCCTTGTCGCCCGAGCCGTGCACATTGTTGGCGATCGCCGCGGTGACATCGAACACATCACCGGGCGCTACAAAGGTGGGCAGGTTGGGCTGGATGATGAAATCGCCGCGGACCAAGGTCGCTCGTTGGGCAACGCCGAGCGCGCCCGGCGC
Organism: Thermoanaerobaculia bacterium; assembly: GCA_043777195.1. Taxonomy (GTDB): domain Bacteria; phylum Acidobacteriota; class UBA4820; order JAYVQF01; family JAYVQF01; genus JAYVQF01. The sequence continues at coordinate 7,713 of JAYVQF010000349.1, read as the reverse complement.
CACCGCCACCGCGAACAATTTCAGATTGCCATTGAAGGTGTCGGGGATGAGACATTCTGTTTCCTTCGTCTCCGGCCCGGCGTCGAGAATTCCCGACCAGCAGACCGCCGGCTTGTCCCGTTTGCGCTTGAAGGGGTTGAGATTTTTCCCCAGCGCCGCCAGCCCTTCATCACCGCCCGCGGCCGAGCGGCGACGCAGCAGTTTGAACTCCGGCAGGATGAGATCGAGAATTTGCGAGGTGGAAACTTCCAGCGCCCGCTTCTGGAAGAAATAGGACAGCGGATCAGGCGCCCGATACCGCGCCACCTGAAGAATGCCCTCGTCGGCGCCATAGACGACAATGCGACTGGGCAGCGAGGTGGCATAGCGCAGCTTGAGGGTGTCGCCGGGGCGAACCGTGGCCTCGGCCCCCAAAGTCACGGTGAGGGTCCGGCTAGCGCGGCTGATGGAGAAGGGCGCGACGCCGTAGCTGAGCGGGCTGATGAATATTTCCGGCGAGCCCATCGCGCGCACGAAGGCGACATTGATATAGGCATTGCCTTCGACGCCCTCGGGTAGACGGATCTTCTGCACCGAGCTCGTCGTCGCGGTCTTGAACCAGGCGGCGGCGATGACATGATCGCGCTCGATGGTGATGAGGCCGGAGCCGGTGTAGGGCCCCTTCACCGAAACCTCGATCTCCTCGCCCGGCGCGTAATCCTGCTTGCTGAGATGAATTTCCAGTTCGGCATTCTTGTCGAGGCGGCCCGCGAGATTCGCCGCACCGGCGACCGAGTAGTCAATCTCATTGATGATGACGCCGTCGCTGTCGCGCAACTGCACCGTGAAGTCGCCCGGCTCGCGCGTGTCAAGCGGATATTTGACGCCCGCCGCGGCGATGGACAGCGGCGCTTCGCCATGGAGAATTTCCTTTTTCACCGATTCATATTTGTAAGTGCCGTTCTTCTGCCGCACCAGCACCGAGACGAAACGGGTTTCAATCAGCGCTGCAGTCACCGGTAGGGTGATGGGCTTGAGCGCGGGATCAATCGCGGTCAGGGTGACGACATGGGCGCTTCCTTTGTTGAGGTAATTCAGCGCGCCATCCGCTTTGTAGCCCACGAGATGGGGCAGCGCCGAGACCAGCGTGCCGGTGGTGGCGGTGACCGCGCGGCCCCCCTCGGCCTCGAACCCTTCAGCGGCGAACGAGAGCCGGTAGAAGCCGGTGTCGAGGGAGTCAAGCGGCAGCGCGAACACCCCTTCGCCTTTCGCGTCGGTTTTCTGGTCGTCTAGTTTGCTGTCGAGATGCTGCTCGCTCTTCACTTTGGGTCGGAAGATGTAGTCCTTCCAGCGGGAAAAGGCTGGCTGCGCCGGTGTCACCGCCAGCGCGCCGGTCAAGCGGCGGTTTTCCGCGGGAATGCCGGTGAGGTTGCTGAGGCTGACCCGGGTTTTCACCCCCTTGGGTGCCACCCAGCCGTCGCCATGCTCGGGATCGAGCCGGGCGCTGATGCGCATGCGGTCGGGCAGAAATTCCTCCACCTTCACCTGTGTCGAGCCTAGCAGGCCGCCGCGCTGGCCGTTTTTGTCAATGAGGTGGGCGTTGATTTCGTAATCCCCAGTGGGCGCGGTTTCGTCCGGGGTGTATTTGATCTCCTCGAATCCCGAGGCGGACAATCGGCGCGGCTGCTTGAAGACTTCCTGGCCGCGCGGGTTGGTGATGGCGATCTCCAGCGGCACATTCCCCAAGGGCCGGCGCCAGTCCTGGGTCTTGACGATCATGGCGGCGCGGATTTCGTCGCCGGGCCGGTAGATGCCGCGGTCGGAGAAGAGATAGGCGTTGAGGCCGCCCTCGCCGGGCACCCCTTCGATGCCGCCGGTTTCCCAGCGCGAGAAATTCAGCTGGCGATCGCGGTGTCCGTAGGGGAGGAAGCTGACATCTTCGCCACGCCGGGCGACGAACACTGTCGGCGCCTTTTCCCGGCCGTAATCCTTGAGCGAAGGGAACTGCGCCCGGCCGGCGCCGTCGCTGACCCGGGTGAACAGCGGCACGCCGTTGCGGCCGAGAATTTCCAGCCCGACCCCGGCGGCGGGGGTGCCGTCATTGATGTTCATCACGAAGAGATCGTGGCTCTGGTCTGCATTGCGCTTGTCGAGCAGACCGAGGTTGGTCACCAGAATCAGCCGCTGGTCGCTGAGCTGGCCGCCGGGCGGGACATAGCCGCCGCTGTCGTTTTCACTTTCCGATTCATCACTGCTTCCGCCCTCATTGTTATTATTATTTTCACCCTCGCTGTCTCCCTGCGCCCGCGCTCCCTCGTCCACCGAGCCGGCGGGGAGGGGCCGCTCGTTTTTGCGATCCCAGGCTTCGGCGCGGAACATGAAGAGTCCCAACTTGCCGCTGCCCATATAAGAGGAGAAGTCGAAGGCGGTGTATTGCGTCTTGCCCTGGCCGCTGCTGAGGATGTCGCGCACCTCCTCCGAACGCTCGCTCATGTCGTCGGGGCCGAAGCCCTGGTTGAAGCGGGGGGTCTTGAACGAACCGCTGGCCTGGCTGACGAAATGATTGATCTTGCCCGGCAGGATGCGCGCCACTTCGAAGTGCATGGCCGGAACATCGCGCGACAGCACGGTCAGCTTTTTTTCCCCGCTCAGACTGAGCAGCGCGCCGTCGGCCATGATGTTCATCTCTCGCACCGGCGGGGGCACCCGCATTACCGAGGCATAATCGTCGGCCAGCTTGTAGCCACCGTAGGATTCCAGTCCTTTCTTCAACCGCAAATAGAGATGGCGGCCGGAAGGCGCGGTGTAGCGAAAGCTGTGCAGCTGCGAATAATCGCGGTCGGTGGGCAGCGGATCGAGCTTGACATGGACGGCATGCCGCAGGTCGGCCTCGGTGATTTTGGGCGCCGAACGCCAGTCGTAATCCTTTTCCGCCTCGTCGCCGTCGTGCGCCGGCCGTTCGGTCGGCAGCATCCAGACATCCAGGGCGCCGCGCATCACGCTTTCCTGCACGCCGTTGCTCAGGTTGACCACCAGCACCTGCTCGGGTTCATAGTCGGCATTGCGCACGAAGGAGAGCTCAGTCGAGCCGATGCGGAAATAACTGTAGATCCCCGGCACTGCCACGAACCCCTTGAGTTCGGCTTTCACGCCCGGGCCGCCGCGCGCCGCGGTCAGTCCGGCGTCGAGCCGCACTTCCAGCGAGCGCTCCTCGGGCGGCACCTGAAGAATATCGGAATGGACATAGGCCTCGCCATGAAATTCATCCCAGCTGACCGTGAATGGCACGGCGTCGCCGGTTTTGAAAAGCCCGGCCTGCTGATCGCGCAGCGTCAGATGCAACAGCCGCTCAAACGCCTCGGGGGCTACGGGATGCGAGAACGAAAAAGTCGCCTCCGCCCGCTTGAGGTGCGGATCCTTGGGGTCCTGGTAGAACTCGCTTGATATGAGCTGGGCGGTGAAGGCGGGGGAATCGAATTCGTAACGGTAACTCTTCAGCAGGATCTGGGGCGGGAAGAGGGAGCGCTCGAACGACGCCGTGAAATGCTGTCCCACCGGCCAATCCGCCGCGGGGGTGAAGACGAGCTCCCGTTCGCTGGTCCACACCCATTCCCCCAAGAGGGGCGGCGACAAGGTAACGCCGGTTTTCACCGGCTTCTTGATGTCCACCAATTTCGCCACCGACCCGGAGAAGTGCAGGCGCAGCGGATCGGGCTTCGCGTCCTTGCTTAGAGAGGTGGGGGCGAGGGAGTTTCCGGTTATTTCGTAACGGAAAACCGACGGCTGTTTCAGCATCCAGCGGCAACCGCCGCCGAGCAGCAGCAGGAGCAGCCCGGCGGCGGCGGCGGCACCCCAGAAGCGGCTGGGGCGGGCGGCTCGCGACACGGCAAGCGCCTGCAACGACCGGGCGGCGCGGTTTTTTCCGACCTGAACCCATCCCGGTGGTGTCCAGTCGAGTCGGCCGAGGACTGCCGCGAATATTGCTTGTACGCGGCGGAAAAAGTTGCTTTTCAGCGAATTAAAGACACGCAAGACGCCATTCAACCGGTTCATGACCGCACTCCAATCTGCTGTTGGGCAGTTGCATCAAATAATTTCCGTTTTTCCATTCCGTTTCATCGCCGCCGGTGATATTGCCAGAACTTCCGCAAGCATGTTCTGTTTTTCCGGGTGGTTCTTTGCGCTCTAAATGGGTGCAAATTCGCTTTTTGATGACCTTTCATGACGACAAGCTTGTATGCGAACGCGCTCCACCCCGGGTTTTTCATCGCTTATACACGCAAGTCCTCCCTGCGACGGCATGTAATAACTTCGCGCTGCCGGCGATCATCGCGAAATCCGCCCCAATGTTGCGTCCGAAGTGCATGCACAAGAATATAATGCGCCGCCCCACCAGATGCAAATTTTTGTATATTTATTTACAAATGCCAGGCAGGAGCGGGGAAGGACGCGGATGACGGAGGCAGCCAGGCTGAGCCGGTAAAGAGCAAGAACCTGAATACCCGGGCTTGTCGGCGTTAACATAATGGCGGAAACAAATCATGCGTAGATACCCCGACATTCCGCCAGCCCCGGTCTTTTCTCACCCGTCGAGTTTTGAAATAGTAAATCAACTTAAACATTTCATGGCAAATAGCGTCCGGAATATTTCGCACATTAGTTGAGATTTCACGCCTCCAATTTATAGCCCAACCCCCGCACGGTTTTCAGCACTGACGCGGAATCTCCCAGTTTTTCCCGCAGCCTTTTGCAGTGGACATCCACGGTTCTCGGGGTGATCGCGTAGCCCACGCCCCAGACCAGGTCCAGCAGCCGTTCGCGGGATAGCACTTTGCCGCGCGACTCCGCCAGGACTTGCAGGAGTTTGAATTCGGTTGCGGTGATCTCGATCGGCTTGCCGCCGGCGAGAACGCGCACGCCTTCGAGGTCGAGGGTGAGCGGGCCGATGACCAGATGTTCGCGATTGATTGGGGCTTCGCGTCGGAGCAGGGCCTTCAGGCGGGCGACGATTTCGCGGGGGGAAAAGGGTTTGGCGACATAGTCGTCCGCGCCCATTTCCAGGCCGACGATGCGGTCGGTTTCCTCGCTGCGGGCGGTGAGCATGAGGATGCGCAGGTGGCGGGTGCGGGCGTCGCCGCGAAGCCGGCGCAATATTTCGACGCCATCGAGGCCGGGCAGCATGACATCCAGGATGAGCGCGTCAGGCCGTTCGTCGCGCGCAAGCGCAAGGCCGGCGAAACCCTCGCCCGCCTCGCGCACGGTGAATCCGGCTTTTTCGAGATGATGGCGGAGCACGGCGCGGATATCCGCTTCGTCTTCGATAATCAGGATGTGTGTCACTGCGTGAAGAATACAGCACAGGGTGAGGCGGGTATTGCAGCCATTCCCATGCTCGTCATCCGGCGCCCGCTTTCCGGCAGGGCTGGACGATATCGGCACAAAAGTGAGGTCTTGCAACCGGGGAGTCGCCATGCCAGATAGAATGGCAGATGCATCGGCCAAGGCGCCGAACCAAAGTCAGGGAGCCTGTCTATGAAAATCACCACACTCGCCCTCGCGCTGTTTCCTTTCGCGCTCGCCGCAGGCACCCCCGACGCCCGGCTGCGTGACGCCAGGAGCGGCGTCCTCACCTTCGACGACCGGATCGCCGCGCAGCGGGCGATCGAGCGGGTCTATTACGACCACCGGATCTGGCCGAAGGAAAATCCAAATCCCAAGCCGTCCTTTGAGACGCAGGTGCCCGAAGTGGTGATCGAAAGCAGGGCGGATGAACCGCTACGGATGAGCGCGGCGCTCAAGGAATATTGGAATGTCGAGCTTACGCCCGTGATGCTCCAGGCCGAGATGGACCGGATGGAGCGCGACAGCAAAGACCGGGCGACCCTCCATGAATTATTCGCGGCGCTGGGGAACGATCCTTTTCTGATCGCGGAGACTCTGACGAGGGACAACCTCGCGCAGCAGGCGCTACGCAACCATTTCGCATGGGACGCCAAACTTCACGCGGAGAGCCGCGCCAAGGCGGAATCCCTCGCGGCGAGTATCCGGCAGGGCGCGGATTGGGCGACGCTGGAAGGCTACACCCGGTTCCGCGCGATCCCGGAGGATGAAGGCAAGACGGCGAAGCGCGCGCCGGGGGCGGAGGGGGAAACTGGCCCGCTACGCCTGCCCCGCGAGGAATGGCTCACGCGGCGGGATCAACTGTCGAGCTGTAGCCCCGATGTCTTTCGCGAGGAAGAGACCGGCTACCGCTTCGAACGGTTGCTTTCGGCCGCGGCTGATTCTCTCGAAGCAGAATCGCTCTTTATCCCCAAGCGGTCGTTCGATGACTGGTGGGCGGTGATAGGGCGCGAAGCGCGACGGGCCGCCGTTTCGTCCGGTCCGGACGCTTTCGCATTCAAACTCCCCGAGCCCGGCCGCATCGCGGCGGGGGGCTGCGATTCGTGGAAGAGCACCATGCAGCCTCCGCCCGTGGGGCGACTTTACCACACCGCAATCTGGACGGGGAGCGAAATGATCGTCTGGGGCGGGATGGACGCCGGCAACTTCAGACTCAACAGCGGCGGTCGCTACAATCCGACGACCGACAGGTGGCTTCCCACCTCAGAAGGCGCGAATCTGCCCGCGGTGCGTAATGGCCACACCGCGGTCTGGACTGGGAGCGAAATGATCGTCTGGGGCGGGTCCGGGTATAGCGCAGGCCCTGATAACAGCGGCGGCCGGTACAATCCGACCACCGACAGTTGGCGCCCCACCTCGCTCGGCGCGAATGTGCCCGCCGGGCGTTATGGCCACACCGCGATCTGGACTGGGAGCGAAATGATCGTCTGGGGCGGGTATAACAACAACACAGTAGTCAACTACAACAGCGGCGGCCGGTACAATCCGACGACCGACAGTTGGATTCCCACCTCAGTAGGCGTGAATGTGCCCGAGGCGCGTTATTACCACACCGCGGTGTGGACAGGGAGCGAAATGATCGTCTGGGGCGGGTATACTCCAGGCAACCTCAACAGCGGCGGCCGCTACAATGCGGCGACGGACAGTTGGCTCCCCACTTCGATGGGCGCCAATCTGCCCGCGGCGCGTTATATCCACACCGCGGTCTGGACGGGAAGCGAAATGATCGTCTGGGGCGGGGTGTACTCAGGCAGCTTCATCCTTAACAGCGGCGGCCGGTACAACCCGACGACCGACAGTTGGCTTCCCACTTCGCTCGGCTCGAATCTGCCCACGGCGCGTCAACAACATACCGCGGTCTGGACGGGGAGCGAAATGATCGTCTGGGGCGGAAACGATGGATCCGCCACGCCTTATCTCAACAGCGGAGGCAGGTACAATCCGGCGAACGACGGTTGGCGCCCCACCTCAGTAGGCGCGAATCTGCCCGCGGCGCGTTCTGGTCACACCGCGGTCTGGACGGGGAGCGAAATGATCGTATGGGGGGGATACAATGGATCCCCCACGCCTTATTATTACAACAGCGGCGGCCGGTACAATCCGGCGACCGACAGTTGGCTTCCCACCTCGCTCGCCGCGAATCTGCCAGCGGCGCGTAGAGAGCACCCCGCGGTTTGGACGGGGAGCGAGATGATCGTCTGGGGCGGGTACGGAGGAACAGGTTACCTCAATAGCGGCGGCCGGTACAATCCGGCGACCGACAGTTGGCTCCCCACCTCGATGGGTACCAATCTGCCCGCAGTGCGTAATTACCACACTGCGGTCTGGACGGGG
>JAYVQF010000348.1:0-3461 GCA_043777195.1 Thermoanaerobaculia bacterium | reverse complement strand
GCTTCATTACGCTGCTGAAGGGAAGCTGGAAAATCCGCGTGGAAAAGGTCATCAATATTCCCCTCACCTTTTCCGGCCGCGCCGCATTCATGATTCAGAATGTCCTCGCCGCCACCCTCGCCGCGCATGTGCATGGCGTGCGCACCGAAGACATCCGCGTCGCCCTCACCACTTTCGTGCCGTCGGCCGAACAGACGCCGGGTCGCTTGAATTTGTTCGATGTCGGGGCTTTTCAAGTCCTCATCGACTTCGCCCACAATGCCGCCGGGGTCGAGGGGCTGCACCGCTTCATCGAAAAATTACCGAATACCCGAAAAACCGGCATCGTGGCCGGAACCGGCGACCGGCGCGACGATGACATCCGTTCGCTCGGCCGCACCGCCGCCACCATGTTCACCCACATCATCGTGCGCGAGGATGACGACACGCGCGGCCGCGCGCCCGGCGAGACCACCCGCCTCATCATCGAGGGCATTCATTCGGTCCATCCCGAATTGCCCGTCACCGCCGTGCAGTCGGAAGTGGAGTCCATCATGCACGGCCTGAAAAAAGCGAAGAAAAACGAACTGCTGGTCATTCTCGCCGACAACATCCCGCGCGCCATTCAGCTGGTCACGCAATACAAAGAGCAGCTCTCGCCAATGGAACTGACGCACGCGGACATTCCCAACCTGAACGAAGAGGCGCCTTCGTAGTCCGGATTAATGTTCAACCGCCAAAGCTCAAATAAACCTGAACCAAACCTTTCGCCGAGCGCAGCAGGTCAACGCGCTAAGGTTAAGTATTCAGCGCAGATTCGCACGCCGCGATGACGGCGGGGAGTTGGGCGGCTGAGAAGTCGAGATGGGTGACGAAGCGAACCACGCGCGGCGCGATGGGAACCGCGAGGACGCCGTGCGCGCGCAGGCGGGAAATGAATTCTGTGGCGTCAGGCGCGCCGGCCGCAAGTTGCACGATGAGAATATTGGTTTTCACCCGTTCGGCGTTGAGTTGAAAGCCGGGCAGTTTTAACAGGGCGTGCGCCAAGGCTGCGGCGTTGGCGTGATCTTCGGCGAGGCGCGCGACATGGTGATCGAGCGCGTGCAACCCGGCCGCCGCGAGAATCCCGACTTGGCGCATGCCGCCGCCCAGCCGCTTGCGCGCCTGGCGGGCGCGGGTGATGAAAGCGCGTTTTCCCAGCAGCAGCGCGCCGGCCGGGCAGCCCAATCCTTTCGAGAGGGAAATCATCACGGAATCAAATCCCGAGGTGAGTTCGTTCACCGCCACACCGCTCGCCAGCGCCGCATTAAAAATCCGCGCCCCATCGAGATGACAGGCGACGCCCTTCGCCTGCACCGCCTCGCGCGCCGCGTGCAATTGCGCGACCGGCCAGACCGTCCCGCCCTGCATGTTGTGGGTGTTTTCGAAGGCGACCAGCCCGGTGCGGGAAAAAAGATCGCCGCCGACTTTGATCTCAGCGGTGAGCTGCGCGGGCGTCAGTGTGCCGTCGTCCGAAGGCAGCAGCCGCGCCTGCACCCCGGAGAGCGCCGCCGCAGCATTTAATTCGTAATGAAAAATATGGGCCTTGTGTTCGAGAAGAATTTCCTCGCCGCGCTGCGTATGCAAAAGGACGGCGAGCTGATTGCCCATCGTGCCGGTGGGACAAAAAATCGCCGCTTCGTGGCCGAGCAGTTCCGCGGCCCTCGCCTGCAACGCATTCACCGTCGGGTCTTCCCCAAAAACATCATCACCCACTTCGGCGGCGGCCATGGCCGCGCGCATCGCGGGGGTTGGCCGGGTGACGGTGTCGCTGCGCAAATCGATCAATGGTTTCATGCAACGCCGATTTTAACGGCTGGTGCCGCCTGCCGGACGGTCGTTAGAATTCCTTCCGTGCGCATTCTCTGCCTCGCCGATGTGATGGGTTCGCCCGGCCGCAAGGCGGTCAAGGCCCTGCTGCCCGGGCTGATCCGCGAATTCGGCGCCGATCTCGTCGTCGCCAACGCGGAAAACATCGCGCACGGGTTCGGCGTCACCGCCGACACCGCCGGGGCGTTATTCGAGGCCGGCGTGGATGTGCTCACCACCGGCAATCATTCTTTCGACAAGAAGGAAGCCCTGCCGCTCTATGAGCAGTGGCCGAATCTCTTGCGTCCCGCCAATCATTACCCCGGCGTGCCCGGCCATGGCGTCTGGGTCGGCCCGGCGAAAAACGGCGAAGTCTGCGCGGTCATCAATCTGATGGGCCGGGTTTACATGCCGCCGGTGGACGATCCCTTCCGCGCCGCGGACGCGGCGCTGGCGCGCATGCCCGAGGTGAAAATTCGCATCGTGGATATGCACGCCGAGGTCACCTCGGAAAAACAGGGCATGGGCTGGCATCTCGCCGGCCGCGCCACCGCGGTCTTCGGCTCGCACAGCCATGTGCCCACCGCCGACGCGCGCATTCTGTCTCCGGGAACTGCCTTCATCACCGATGTGGGCATGACCGGTCCTTATGATTCCATTATCGGCATGAACACGGAAATCGCCCTCAGCCGTTTCTATACCGGCCTTAACCACCGTCTGGAAGTGGCGGCGGACGGGGTGCGGCTCTACGCTTTTTTCGTGGAGTGCGATGCGGCGGGTCGGGCGCTGCGCTGCGAGTCCATCTGCCGGACGCCATGACCGATGCCCTGACCGACGCCGTGACCGCCGGTGTGACGGATGCCATGAAAAAGCCGCTGATCCTGGCCTCGGCCTCGCCGCGCCGGCGGGAATTACTGGCGGCCGCCGGGATTTCCTTCACCCCCGCCGCTGCAGACATTGATGAATCCTGGCGCGGTGGGGAAACCCCGGAAGGCCACTGCGCTCGTCTGGCCATTGAGAAAGCGCTGGCGGTCAGCGAAAAAAATCCCGGCGCGCTGGTCTTGGGCGCCGACACCATCGTGGTGATTGACGGCAAAGTGCTGGGCAAACCTGCGGACCGGGCCGACGGCGAGCGGATGCTGCGTGCGTTGTCCGGCCGCGCCCACACGGTATTCACCGCAGTGGCGCTGGCGCGCGGCGGCGCCCTCTTGGAGCAGTTCACCGCCACAACGACCGTGCAATTCCATCTCCTGAGCGAGGCCGAACTGGCTTGGTATCTCGCCACCGACGAGCCCTGGGACAAAGCCGGCGCTTATGCCGCGCAGGGCAAGGGCGCGGCGCTCATCGCGCGCATCGAGGGGGATTATTTCACCGTCGTGGGTCTGCCCGTCGCGCAAACCCTGCGCGCCCTGCAGCGGCAGGGCGTCGCCGTTTTCAATTCGTAATTTCTTAGGGGCCACCGCTGAGGGCGCAGCCGTAGTCACGACTGGCGCAGCCGCAGCCACGAAGGGCACCGCTGCCAATTCCTGCGCTTTGTTTTCCGCTGCTTCATTGCGCAAGGCCACGGCGGCCAGCCGGGGCCGCGCCCGCTTGAAGCGTTCCGCCTCATCCAGCTCAGCGAGCAGGGCATCCAG
>JAYVQF010000347.1:0-3469 GCA_043777195.1 Thermoanaerobaculia bacterium | reverse complement strand
CCCAGGGGCGCGATTTCCGCCTCTACCGCTCCACCGACGCGGGCGCCCACTGGACCGATTTCGGCCCGCTTGCTTCGCAGGCCGGCCGGCTCGAATTTTCGCCGAATTTCGCCGCGGACCACGCGGTCGGCTTCATCTCCTCGCCCGGCGGCGCCGCGAACAATTACCTCAGCCTCAGCCTCGACAACGGCTACAGCTTCAACGCCGTAGCGCAGGCCTACAACCCGGTCGAGTTCCACTTCCCGCCGACCTACGATGCGGTGGCCAACCCGGTGCTCTACGCGGCGGGCGGGCTGGGCGCGGCGACGGCGCAGATGATGGTCTCGAACGACAACGGCGTCAACTTCGTCCCCTCCGGCGCGGGCGGCATGTCCGCGGTCAATTTCAGCGGCGGTTTCCGGGTCAACCCAACCTTCGCCGCCGACCAGACGCTGCTGGCGATGGGTGCCAACGGCCGCGCGCTCTTCCGCAGCCAGGACGCAGGGGCCACTTGGGCGCCGTCCGAGAACGGGCTCTATCTACAGGCGATCAACACCGTGCAGCTTGCGCCAGATTTTGCGACCAGCCGGACCGGCTTCCTCGGCACCGACAGCGGGCCGTACTACACGGTCAACGGCGGCAAAGTCTGGCGCGCGGCGCAATTGACCGGCGGGCTGCCCTCGGTGATGCAGATCCGGGCGCTCACGGTCTCGCCTGCTTACGCGACCGACCTGACCGTCTTCGCGCAGGCTTGCGCGCCCGGCGTCGCGACCTGCCGGCTCATCCGCTCCACCGACGGCGGGCGGACCTACGCCGGCCTGGCGACGCTCAATTCGCGAGACACCCTGGCGTACGATCTGCGCGTTTCGCCCAACTACGCGACCGACCGCATCCTGCTATTCAACGCGCGCTGGGGCTTCACCAACGGCGGCAAGTCGAGCTCGTTCTACCGCTCCACCGATGGCGGCGTCACCTTCAACCCGGTGTTCTCGTTCTACTACCCCGGCGTCTACGGGTTCGATGTCTCCCCGAATTTCGCCGCTGATCAGACCGCGTACCAATACATGAACAGCAACGGCATCTTCGGCACCTACCAGACCGTCGACGGCGGCGCGACCTGGACCGCCGCCCCGGGCGCGTGGCCGACCTCCTCGCAGCGCGGGCCGCGGCTGGCGCCGACCTTCAACCGGGTGAACGGGGTCAACGGCACACCGTCCCACACCGTCCTGTTCGAGAACCTGAAGTCGACCGACGCAGGGACGAGCTTCGCTGCGATGCACCTCTCGATGACCGGCACCGACATCTTCTCGCCGAACTACGCGACCGACAACACATTCTTCAACCACTACATCGGCACCACCGTCCCGGTCGGCATTTACAAATCGACCGACGGCGGCGCCAGCTCCACGCAGATCTTTCCTTCCGGCTTCCCCTACGCCTTCACCGACACACGGCAAATCGCGCTGTCGCCGGCCTACAGCAACGGCGGCGCCGACCGGACGGTCCTGGTTGCGACCGGCTCCGGTCTGTGGACCTCGACCGACGGCGGCGCGAACTGGGCGCTCTCGACCGGCACCGAGAGCTTCAGCAACCAGGTGACCGCCGCAGCACAGGACCCCAACCGTTCCGGCCGCATCTACTTGGGCAGTCTGGATGACGGGATCGCCTACTCGAACGACGACGGCGAAACCACCACCGACCTGACCCTCAACCTCAAATCGGGCGGGGTTCCCTTCCAGATCCGCTCGCTGCTCGCGGTGGATGATCTCTCCACCGCCCAGCTCGGCGACACGGTGCTGCTGGCGTCCACCCAATACGGTCTCTACCGGATGACCGTCAACGCCGCGGGCGCGCCCGCCGCGAGCTGGTCTTTCGTGGTGAACGCAGGGGCGGGGCGCCGGCTCTCGACCGACGGCGCCAACTGTTTCTACTCGAACGCCGGCTTCAATTCATATGTCTCCGCGATTTCGGGGGGCTGCTTCTCGTGGTCCGCGGTGGCGACTAATTCCGAGGAGATCGGCTACTCAGCGATGACCGGCCCGACCGTGCCGCTGACCGGGGCGGCCCCGAAGGGCGGCGCGCCAGGGATCGCCGCCGGGTTCGCCGACGCCTACTGGTCGGCGAACAGCGCGACCGGCGCGTTCCACTCCCCGACCGGCGCAACCTGGAGCGCCGCGCCCGGCACCAATGATTACCCCCTGCCGGCGACCGCCGGCTACACCAGCGCCTCGCCGATGGGCGTGAGCAGCGGGCTGCGCGAGGTCGCGCTCGGCCACTCGACCCTCGGCGTTTTTTTGAGCCGTGACGGCGGCGACACCTGGCGCAATGTCTCGGGTCCGGGCTCCGGCCTCGAGTTCACCAGCAGGAACGCCACCGCTTTCCTCACCGCCACGACGGCGTTCAGCACCACCGACCTGCTGGTCGGCGTCAACGGGGTGGCGAACGGCGGCGTCTATCTCTCGGGCGACGGCGGCGAGCACTGGACGCAGCTCAACCAGGGCTACGACCCTAACAACCTCGCGATCTCCTCGCTGGTGAAAACATCATGCCAGACCTGCCCGGTGCAGTACTACTCGGGCAGCTACGGGTCGGGGATGTACACCCGCACCATCTCCGTCAATAAGCCGCCCTTCTACGACCTCGCGGCGACCTGGTGCGCCGGGGCGGGCTGCGCCTGCGGCTCCTCGCCCGCCGGCTTCGGCGGCTCGGTGCAGGGCGGCGCCTTGTTCAAGCTGTGCGGCAGCAATTTCCAGAACGGCATGGCGGTCGAATTCGACGGCGTCCCGGCGTCCGGCTGCGCGCTCAACCTGGCCGTCTCGCCGCAGACCGTCGTCTGCACGGCCCCGCCCCACGCCGCCGGCGCGGCGGTCATCCGGGTGCGCAACCCCGACACGCGCGCCCGGCAGCTCGCGCAGACCTTCGCCTACAGCGGCGCGGTCTCCCGGACGATCAACAGCCTGCGGGTCGCCAAGAGCGGCGCCAACGCGTGGGCGAGCTGGCGCTGCGACGCGGCCACACCCTGCACGGTGAGCGCGCCGGCGCGCCTCTACCGCAGCCAGAACGCGCAGTTCTCCCTGACCGCCGCGAACTTCAACGGCGGCGGGGTGAATTACATCGAGAATTTCAACGGCGGGCCGGCCGGCACGATCACGGGCGGCTGCTCGCCGGCCGCCGGCAACGACTCCTGCTACGGCGACGCCGGCATGATGGCGGGCAACCTCCGCAGTTACTTCTGGACGGTGGAGTGATTTCACGCGATTTGCTCCCGAGTTCCCCGTCGCGGGCCGCGTGAAATAGCGCGGCCCGCGTTTTTTTCGACAAGATAATCTTGGCTCTTAACTCGTTAATAATTGCAAGCTTTTTATAGTCTCGCATCAGGGATTCGTAAAACCATCGCCTTTAGGCGAGGGTTATTCAACATTAGCCCGGATATTCGCCCTGGCGCGGCGCCCGCGGTCACGCTCTCCTTCACGCAACCAAACATCGGCGG
>JAYVQF010000346.1:0-3482 GCA_043777195.1 Thermoanaerobaculia bacterium | reverse complement strand
TTTCCGAGTTGAGAATTTGCGCGGCGGTGGGGGTGGGCGCGTCGGGTTCCAGGCGCATGTCGAGCGGCGCCGCTTCGCGAAAGGAAAATCCGGCACCCATCTCATAGTGCAGCCGGGAAATCCCCATGTCCACGAGAATGCCATCCACTGCGCTCCAACCCTGCGTCGCCAGCGCGGCGGGCAGGGCGCGGTAATCACTGCGATGAATGATCAAGCGGGGTTTTGCCCCGGCTTCCGCGCCGGGGTTCGTGCCAGTTTTCGTGGACTCCAGTTTCGCCGCCGTCTTCGCGATCATGCGGGGGTCGCGGTCGAGCGCGAGAACGCGGTTGTCAGGGTGCGCCGCCAGCAGCGCTGCGGTGTGGCCGCCGGCGCCGAGGGTGCCGTCCACGAAATCGCCGCCCTGATTCGCGCGCAGCGCCTCCAGACATTCACGCAGCAAGACCGGCACATGCGCGGGCGCCGCCGCATCTTGACGCGGCAGGGGCCGTGCGCCGACGGAAACGCCGCGCGGCGCGTCGGCCAGCACAATGGCTTCGCGGATCATCATGTATCCGTGTCCTCATCCTCGGACGCGGAAGATTTCAGGGATGACCCCGCGCGCGTTTCCCCGCTCAGCAGGCGCGCCACCCGCGCCCGCTCCTTGCGCGAAAGCGGCTGCGCCGCGACCTGCTGCTCGGCGTTGATCTGCGACAGCACGGTGAGAAATCCCGAAGGATCGCCCATCACCACGCAATCGCCCTCGATGCCGGCCTGCTCGCGCAGGGGCGAATGAATCACCACCCGCCCCTGGCCGTCCAGCTCGGCTTCGCGCCCCCAGTAATTCACGGTCTGCTGGAAGCGCTCAAGATCGGGATTGAACAGGCCGTCATAGGCGGCCATGCGCGCTTCAATCTCCAGCCACTTTTCCAACGGATAAATGCGCGCGGCGGCGCCGTCCATCGAGGTGATGAAAAGCTTCGGTCCGAATTTCGCGGTCAACGGTTCGAGATAGGCGGCGGGCAATTTGAGCCGCCCCTTCTCATCCAGTTTTGCGCGTGCACTGCCGCGAAACATGAAAACCCCGGGAAATGTGAAAATTCAGAGGTTCCGAATGGCAGGGCGCGGATTGCATCTCCGGCCGGCCATCGAAACCCACTTTTTTCCACTTTTTTCCACTGCGAATCTTAGGCCCAAATCCCCGTCCCGTCAAGAGTTATTTAGCGGGATCAACTGTATTTATTGAATACGAAAATTAGGCGAATATTAGTTAAAGTGATAGATGAAATAAATGGCTTGTGGAATGACAATAATTTTGGCTTTATCGGCCTTCGGCTTGTGGCTTTTGGCTTCAGCCTTGTTGAGTAGACGCAGGCTCTTTCGGACCCAATACTCAGCCCGGCGGGCGGCACAACGAATTTTTCAAAGCAATGCCACGCCAGCTTCGAAGACCGAAAGCCAGAAGCCAAAAGCCCCCCGGATTCCGCACGCGCCCGCGTGCTGCCTGCTAAAATTCGCGTCCCTCAGTTGGGGAGTAGTTCAACTGGTGGAACGCCTGACTCTGACTCAGGAAGTTGAGGGTTCGAGCCCTTCCTCCCCAACCACTTTCATCCGTGGCGCGTTCGTCTAGCGGCTAGGACATCGGCCTCTCACGTCGATAACACGGGTTCAATTCCCGTACGCGCTACCAAATTGCCGGGGGTTGCCGGCGAATAAGTTTGTCAAGATGAACGCCGCTTCTACGGCTATCTATTCGTGCGCCAAGGCCATTTGCGTGATGAATCCGCGATAATTCCCAGCCTTATGCTGCATGATTTGCTCAAGCAACTGGACGACGCGCTGGCGCAATTCCGCGTGGCTGCGCCTGCGCTTGCCAATGAGAGCGAGTTGAATGATTTGAAAGGCAAGTTGACGGGAAAAAAAGGCGGCGTGATTCCCGGCGTGATGGCGATGCTGGGAAAATTGCCGCCCGAAGAAAAAGGCCAGCTGGGACAGCGCGCCAACGAGGTGAAGCAGGAGATCGAGGCGGGGTTGAAGGCGCGGCTTACGGAATTGAAGTCGGCGCCCGCCGAGGGCGAATGGGATGTCTCGCTCGGCGCCGTCGATCCGCTGCCGCCGCCGTGGGGCGCCCGCCATCCCATCACCCGCATCCGCGCCGACATCGAGGATTTTTTCATTCCCCAGGGCTATGCCGTGGTTGAAGGACCGGAAGTCGAGACCGATTTTTACAATTTCGCGGCGCTCAATTTTCCCGACGATCATCCCGCGCGCGACATGCAGGACACGATCTTCGTGGATCTCCCGTCCCATCCGACTGAAGGCCCGTGGCTGCTGCGTACCCACACTTCGCCGGTGCAGATCCGGACGATGGTGAATGCGCCGGTGAATGCTCAGATGAAGGCTCAGATGAAGGAAAGCTCACCGCGTCCCGATCCCCATTTTCCCTCGGGCGGGGTGTTAAAAATCATCTGTCCCGGCAAGGTCTATCGCCACGACGACGATCTCACCCACTCGCCCATGTTTCACCAGATCGAGGGGCTGTGTGTGGGGCGGGCGATTTCACTCTCGCATTTGAAGGGCACGCTGCTCGGCTTCATCCGCCATATTTTCGGCACCGAGGCGCAGATCCGGTTGCGTCCGTCATTTTTTCCCTTCGTCGAACCGGGCGTGGAAGTGGACATGAGCTGCACGATGTGCGCGGGCAGCGGCTGCGTCGGGAATGACGGCTGCCGCAGCTGCAAGCAGACCGGCTGGATGGAAATCCTCGGCGCGGGGATGGTGCACCCCAATCTTTTCCGCAAAGTCGGGGAGAAGCGGCGGGAACTCGGACTCGACCCGC
The DNA here is from genome assembly GCA_043777195.1 of Thermoanaerobaculia bacterium. Taxonomy (GTDB): domain Bacteria; phylum Acidobacteriota; class UBA4820; order JAYVQF01; family JAYVQF01; genus JAYVQF01. Next base: position 667 of record JAYVQF010000346.1, on the reverse strand, counting down.
TCTATTTCGATTTCAAGGCGGGCCGCGCCACCGTCACCGGCTTCGCTTTCGGCACCGGCCTTGACCGCATCGCCATGCTGCGCTACGGGATTCCCAACATCAAGCTGCTCTTCGGCGGCGATCTGCGCTTCTTGACGCAGTTCCAGGGGCTGTGAGATGCGGTTGCCCGTCAACGCCCTCGCCGAATACCTGACGCCGCTGCCGGCGGCGGATGAGATCGCGCACCAGTTCACCGCCCTCGGCTTTGAAGTCGAGGGGCGCGAAGAGTCGGATGACGGCACGGTTTTGGAAATCAATGTCACGCCCAATCGCGGCGATGCCTTTTCGGTGCGCGGCCTCGCGCGCGAGCTGTGTGCCGCACGAGAAATTCACTTCAAGGAAATCGCGTCGCCGGAACTGCCGGCGGATGGTGACTTGCCGCTCGCGCGGCAAGCTTCACTCCCCATCAATCTCCCCGATCCCCGCTGCACGCGCTATCTCGGTGTGGAAATTCGCGGCGTGAAAAACGGAATTTCTCCCGCGCATGTGCAGAAGCGCTTGGCCGCGTTCGGTCTGCGCCCGATTTCCATTCTCGTGGACGCGGCGAACTGGGTGATGCTGGAGCTGGGGCAACCGCTGCATACATTTGATCTTGATACACTGCGCGGCGGCATCACCGTGCGCGCGG
>JAYVQF010000345.1:0-3499 GCA_043777195.1 Thermoanaerobaculia bacterium | reverse complement strand
AATGTTTGCCCGAGCAATTGTTGTGCAGCGCGGAAAAGGGTTCGCCCGCCGCGATCAGGGCTTTGGCCGCGGTTTTGTTGTAAGGGGGATGCGCGCCGCATAACAGCGCATCCGGGGTCAGGCCGAGTTTTTTCAGCATGCCTGCCGCAGTGGCCGCGTGGATCGGTTCGCCATCATGCGAGGCGCAAGACAGCGCCACTTCATCTTCACAGAAACCGAACTGATCGGCCGCGCCCGTCTTGATAAGGGGCAGCGCCTGCCAGGGTTTGGCCGAAGAACGGAAATAGGTCGGCGCCTGCGGATCGCCCGCTGACCACTGCACACGGCCCGCCGCATCAAGCGCCACCGCGCCGCCGGTATGCACCACTTCGACGGAAGAGCCGCGGGTGCGCTGCGCAACGGGAATCCAATGGGGAAGCTGGGACATGGGGGAAGTTTACAGAAGGCAGGGCTGAAGCGGAAAATCCCCCGCGCTCCCGCTAAAATCCGTGACCATGCTTCTCGTCGTTGGATCCATTGCTTTTGATGCGGTCAAAACCCCGTTCGGCGCCGTCGAGCGCGCGCAGGGGGGAAGCGCCGTCTATTTCGCGGTGGCGGCCTCGCTCTTCACCGAGGTTGCGGTGGTGGGCGTGGTGGGCGAGGATTTCACCGCGGATGACCGGAAAATTTTCGCGGGGCGGCGCATCGCCACTGACGGCATCGTCACCCGGCCGGGCAAGACTTTTTTCTGGCGCGGCGAGTATGGCTTCGATCTCAATTCCGCGAAAACCCTTGATACGCAATTGGGCGTTTTCGGAGATTTCGATCCCGTGATCCCCGAAGCCCTGCGCGCGCCGGACTATTTATTTCTCGCCAACATTCACCCCGCGTTGCAGCTCAAAGTGCTGGATCAGGTGAAGCGGCCCAAGCTGGTGGCCCTCGACACCATGAATTTCTGGATCTCCTCGGCGCGCGAGGCGCTCATGAAGGTGATCGAGCGGGTGGATCTGGTGGTGCTCAATGACGCGGAAACCCGGGAATTGGCGGGCGAGTCCAATCTTTACAAGGCCGCGCGCATCATTCGCAGCTGGGGCCCCAAACGGCTGGTGGTCAAGCGCGGCGAATATGGCGCGCTGCTTTTCGACGGCGATCGACTTTTCGCGCTGCCCGCTTATCCGCTCGAATCCCCCTTCGATCCCACCGGCGCCGGCGACAGCTTCGCGGGCGGGCTGATGGGCCGGCTCGCGGAAAACGGGGCGCTGGGCAGCGGCGAATTGCGCGACGCGATGGCCTATGGCAGCGTGGTGGCCTCTTTCACCGTCGAGGATTTTTCATTGGGGAAACTCGGCATCGTCACCCGCGACGAGGTGGAATCCCGCCACAAGCAGTTCTTGCGCCTTACCCACTTTGAGGGATGAGCTTTGAGGGATGAGCGGCGAAGCAGAGCAGTGGCGACTTGTCGCTCACGCGCCAAGCCCCGCAGCCGGGTGATGGCGCACTCAGAAAAACCCTATAGAGATCACCCTCAAGATATCCTATAATCGGGACTCGGTTTCAGAGTAATCGCCAGAAAATGATGGCCTGATAATCACTCCGGTGAAAGCCGGTTAAAAGGAAACTCAATGCGCAACTCCGGCAGTGCTCCCACCATGATTGTATGGATTATTTGTTGGGTTCTTTTTCTCCTCGCGCTGGCGGTACACTTCGGAGTCGGCCATCTCGACCCACGCATCGCGATCTGGTCGTCGCTCATCGGACTCGGACTGTTGCTGCTGGCCTGCCGGGTTAAAGGCCTTTAAGGGGCTGCAGCGAAATAACAGCAGCAGTCTGCCCGCCGATTCATCCCGACTGGCTTCGTTCCCCATCTATCGCGCGCTCCACTGGAGCGCGCTCCCAATCGCTGCTGCGCAGCTCTTGGAGGATGGGGCCCCCGTCGCTTACTTACCTTCGGGTATGCGCGCTCCTCCCGCCTTGCCATTCGGGCGACTCGACAGTCATCTTTGCTACTGTTATTTCGTTGCGGCCCCTTACGCGATGCTGCGCGCCGCGATCGAGATTGTAAATGTTGACATTTGTCGACTTGACCCCATTGACTCCGCGACCCTCAATGCCTCATCTATTGAGTTGCTTCTCAAGTTTGGAGAGGCGCTCTCGACATCCGATCTTTGAAACTTCGGGCGCCTTACGATCAATAGTAACAATCATCATGCTCGGGTTGTCTAAAGTATATTCTTCTCGACAGTAATTTCCATATAAACGATACTCATCCCGTACAGTCATGTCCATGCCGATAACGATATGGCGGACTTCACCGCCGGGTTCAAGCTCCACAAGTGAATGCGCAAGAAACCAGCGCCCCTCGTTGAGCTTGATCGGGCGAAGTCCTGCACAAAGGCAGAACGCGAGTAGAATAGCTACAGAGAATCCACATCCTATGGTGAGCCGCGCAAGCAATTTCACCGGTAACTCAACACGCTGGGACGAATGTGTTAATTTCTTTCTTGCAATCGTTTCCTGCAGAATCGGACAAAGCACAAGTAAGCCGGCCACGCTTGGGAGAGCGCTTTCCATAGTGTTGATAGACCTTGCAACCAAGGACGAGAGAATCAAGAGGAAGGCTGTTGACAAAACCACGCTAATGGTGCCAAAAAGGAGTGTGCGCAGGAGAATCGTAGTGAAACTAGTCTCCAATGTCGGCTCACGCATGCGCAGAATGATTCCTTCCGCACTCAAGACACTTGCTGGTACGGCAATTGCCGCTGATAGAAGCAATTTCATTAAGAAGGGATACGCAATAACATCCAACATATACGGAAATAGAAACGCAATACCAATTGCGGCTCCAAAGGCACCCGCTGCGACGATCAACATGTAGTTCCGAAAATTCATCTATTTACAGACATCCTCGGTATCGACGCCGGCGTCATAACCTTTAGATGCGCGTATGGCCCCGTGTTTGGTGTCGCACCAGTGGGTCAATTCATGGAGTAAGGTTCGCGCTAGACTCCTTTGATCACTCTTGTATGAAATCATGCCGCCGCAGTTTTTATAGAGATTTATTGCGATTGAATTTACAGGATGGTATTTGTATTTAAGAAAGAGACTTGTGTTTGTATGCCCCTGGTCAAAACCTAAATCGACGAAATGAATGGGTGGCTCTGTCCCCGCTTGCAGCCATGAATCAATATCGCAACCAGCGAACCTTGCCCGGCATGGGTTACAGCTCTTTGCATTCGGGGCGCCAATCATTTCCTTTGCAAGCCGAACAGCATCGAGAAAATTCATACAACTTCCTTCTTTTACTGTATAACTTCCTGTCGGATCTGTAAAAGAAACCTGAGCATTCGAAGCATAAAGATAAATACTTCCATCACCACCACCGAGACCAATCGGATCCGGCTCGATGTATCGCCCCAGCTTGGCACTGTAATCCCGGAAACCATTCTGGGCGAGGCCGGACTCGAAATCGTAGTACTGCCCCGGGAAGCGCAGATTGTTGGTGATCGTGGAAACGGACTGC
>JAYVQF010000344.1:0-3527 GCA_043777195.1 Thermoanaerobaculia bacterium | reverse complement strand
CTGCTGGAAGGGGGCGTAGCGCCGCTCAAGATTCCCGCCGCCACGCAGGCGGAAGATATCCTCAAAATCCGGGGCAAGGGCGTGCCCGACGAAGCCGGGCGGCGGGGCGATCTGCTGCTCAAGGTGGCGATCGTGATTCCGCGCAAACTGTCCGGGGAAGAAAAAAAACTATACGAACAATTGCGCAGGCTCGGCCATGAACGGGAGCAGTCGCTCTTCGGCCGTTTCAAAAAAGGATTGGCGGGATGAAGAACACGCGCTTTTTTTTGGGTTCGGGACTCTGGCTGCTGATGGCCGCGGCCGCGGGCTGCGTTGAGGGTTCCGCGCTGGAAAAACAGAGAACGGACAGGGACGCGGAACTGGCGCGGGCGCGGCGCGAAAGCCTGGAAGCGCGCGCCGCGCTGGCGGAATGCCGCGAGGAAAAAAGCGACCGTGCCGAAAGCGCGGCCGCGCTGGCACCCATCGCGGCGTTTGTGGCGCCGACCTCCGCGCCGATGCCGGTCGCCGCCGCGGCTCAGCCGGCTACCGCACCGTCCATCGCGCCCTCTACCGCGACATCTGCTGCAACCTCTGCCGCAACCTCTTCCGAGACACGGCCTCAGAGCGAGGACGAAAGCTATCGCGCTGCCCTGGCGCTGGTTAATGCCCGGCAAACTGCCGCCGCGCGCGCGGCGCTGGATCACTTTGCGCAGCGTTTTCCCGATTCAAAATTGCGTCCGAACGCCGCATTTTGGCGCGCGGAAACCGACTTTCTTGACAATCAGTGGCAGGCCGCCCGGGCGGGTTTTCTCGGGATCGCTGAAAATTTCCCCAATCACCCCAAAGCCGCCGACAGTCTCTATAAGGCGGCTTTGTGCAGTCTTAATTTAGGTGATAAAGCAAGTGGAATGCAGCAGTTTAATGATGTTTTGAAGCGATTTCCACGCTCCGATGCCGCCGGATTTGCGAAAAAAAAGTTGGCTGAACTTAGCAAAAAGACTTGACATCTGGAGCAAAGTTAAATAGATTGTTTAACTATGAACCGGAGTCGCTTCCTCCCCCCCGCGGTTTTTCACCGTTCCTTGCCCCTCGGGCTCGCCGGTTTGCTTGCGCTGAGCGCCCTCGGCGCCTTCGCGCAGGCAGATGAGTCGGGCTTCCCGCGGCAGGAGATTGAAAAGCAGAACGCCCCCGCGCCGGCCGCCCCGGGCAGCGTGCCCAAAGAGCGCGCGGTGCCGTTGACCCATGAAACGGTTGATCGCGCGGTGACCTACAAGGGCGCGCATCATCCGCCGACCACGCTCAACCGGATGAGCGACGGCCATTACACCCCCTACGCGCCGCCCGCCATTCCCAAGGAAGGCCCGCAGCCGTACATCATCAAGCCCGGCGATACCTTGTGGGGTCTTGCGAATACCAGCTATGGCAGCCCGCTCTACTGGCCCCTGATCTGGGAAAAAAATGAATACATCACGGATGCGCACTGGATCTATCCGGGCGACCCGCTGTGGATGCCGGAAACTAATGTCGTGCGGATCGGGACCACCACTGAAAGCCAGACCGACGAAGATGCCAGCCGCTATCTTCTCCCCTTGCAGGGTCTGCCGCCCATTTATGAGCACGATATGTACTGCTCGGGATACATTGATCCCGAATTTACGCCGCCCGCTCTGCGTATTCTCACCCACACCGAAGAATCGCGCGAATACCAGGCGCAAGGCTACTTCGCCTTCCTCAACGAGGGCAAGAATCAGGGGCGGGTGGCCGGCCAGGAATACGCCATCATTCGTCCGGGCTCCACGGTCCAGCATCCGAGCACCAATGTCGATCTCGGGCTGCTGGTTCAGCGCGTGGGCCGCGGCAAAATCACCATTCTCGCCGACGACACCTCCGTCTTCGTAATCACCCACGCCTGCGACGCCATTCATCGCGGGGATTACCTGGTGCCCTTCGAAGCGCGCCCCGCGCCTTTCGATGTGAGCCGTCGCGGCGACTATCCCATCTACATCCCCGCCAACGGCAAAACCCTGGCTACTGTGGTGCTGCTTGATCATACGGCGCGTTACAACGCCGAGCATGACATCGTTTATCTTAATGTCGGCAGCAAGAACGAAATCGCCGCGGGCGACAAATTCATGATCTATCGCAACAGCCGCTATGACACGCTCATGGCCATTCGCGACACCATGCGCGATTCCTCCTTCACCGCCGGCTTCACGGATCATGATTTGATGAATGCGCGCGCCGGCGAAGCGCTGCAGGAAGACCAGCTGGGCCGCGACAATCCGGCACAGGCGCACCGCGCCGCCGCCGATTCGGGCTCGCTCACAGCGGAAGCCGCCGCGAGCCATTCCCGTCTGCCGCGCAAAACCATCGCAGAGCTGGTGGTTCTTGACACCACCGCCTCCACCGCCACCTGCCGCGTCATCCACAGCGAGACGGAGCTCCAGGTGGGCGACATCGCGGAGCTGCAGTAATTTTCAGATTCCGGTTTTTCAATCTGCAAAGCGCGCCCGCGGCCTGTGCCGCGGGCGCACTGCGTTTGCGGCGCCGCAATCCCGGCCGACTGCCTCTGCTGGCGCTGGCCGCATCGCTCTCCTGCGGCAAACCGCAAACCCTGCCGCCCGGCGGGGCAGCGGGCGCCGCGGCTTCCATTCCGGGCCATGCCGGGCCGGTGAGCCTGCGGGTGGAGTGGCGGGAGCAGCCGGATCAGGAGCGATACCGCGAAGAGATCGAGCGGCTGTGCCGGGAAGCGCTCCTGCGCGCCGGTTATTCCCTCGATCAAGGGGGACCGGAGTACACCCTGCGCATCGCTTCGGTGACCGTGGATACCCCCTTCGAAAACATCGGCCCTCCGTCACCCGGAGAAGGCCGGACCGCGTTGGTGAAAGTGCGGCCGGTCGCGAGAATTGACGCCGCTTTGCGCCTGCCGGGCGGCCGCGAAGTCGAGGCCAGCGGAATTTATCAGGGCCTTTTTACCGGGCGCGAGCCGGAAGCCTATCGGGAAATCGCTTTCGCCGACGCCGCGCAAACCGCAGCCGCACGCCTCGTCCGGCTGATCCGCGCGCAGCAGCGATTCGTGCCCGTAAAGCCTCCGCAGTGATTTCATTATTCGTTTTCATTATTCGTTTTCATTATTCATAACGCAGCGCTTCGACAGGGGAAAAGCGGGCGGCTTTCCAAGCGGGGTACAGGGTGGCGAGCAGTGCGATGGTCAGCGTAAGGAGGGCGACCCCCGCGCAATCCAGCAGGCGCGGCTGGAAGGGGACATAGTCCACCGGATAGATCGTCAGCGACAGGCGGAACCATTTGCCATGGTCGGCAAGATAGGCCAGCAGGGCGCCGCCGCCCACGCCCAGCGCGGTGCCGATCGCGCCGATCAGCAGTCCCATCAAAAGAAAAGACCGCTGAATCTGCGCCGGGGTGGCGCCCAGCGCGGTGAGGATGCCGATGGCGCGCACTTTTTCCACGACCAGCAGCGTCAGCATGGAGGCGATGTTGAGAACCGCCACCGCGAGGATCAGCGAGATGCCGATGGTCAGCGCCAGTTT
>JAYVQF010000343.1:0-3567 GCA_043777195.1 Thermoanaerobaculia bacterium | reverse complement strand
CGCGGCGAGGCGGGCACGGGGAAGAGGCGTCGGCCGAGTATCGCGCCCAGCGCGAGCAGTCCGATACCGAGGGCCGCGAGAAGCGCGAGCCGAAACCGTTTCCGGCTGGCCGCCACCGCAGCGATCGGCGCTCCGCTGCCGGTCGTGCTGGACAGACTGGAAATGTCAAATGCGAGGTCGCGCGCCGACTGGAATCGTTCTCCGGGTTTTTTCTCAACACAATGACGGATGATGCGGTCGAGCCCGGAAGAGACCGTCGTGTTCAGGGATAATTCCGGCGGCTCTTCGTTGAGGATCGCGCTCATCGTTTCGACCGCGGAATTCTTCTTGAAGGCGCGTTTGCCCGAGGCCATCTCGTAAAGCACCGCACCGAATGAAAATATATCGGAGCGGTGATCGGCTGGCTCGCCGCGCACCTGCTCGGGTGACATGTAACCCACGGTGCCCAGTGTCACTCCAGCGCCGGTGCCCAAGGTGCGGGTGGGGGAATTTTCCGAGGAGAATTCCGCCGTTTTCGTCTGCACCTTCGCCAACCCGAAATCCAGAATCTTCATCCGCCCGTCGTGCGTGACCCACAGGTTTTCCGGCTTGAGGTCGCGGTGAACAATTCCCTTCTCATGCGCCGCCGCAAGTCCTTCGGCAATTTGCCGGGCGTAATCGGCCAGTTTGCGCGGGGGAATCATTCCCGCATTCAGCCGCGCGCGCAGGGTTTCGCCTTCTAGAAGCTCCATCACCGCGTAGGCGACGCCGTGCTCTTGTCCAAAATCAAACAGCGCAAGAATATTGGGATGTGACAGCGCCGCGACCGCTTTGGCTTCGCGTTCAAACCGCGTCAGCGCCTCAGCGTCGGCCGCCATGGATTCGGGCAGCACCTTGATCGCGACTTCGCGGCTGAGCCGCGTATCCTTCGCCTTATAGACCTCACCCATTCCCCCCGCGCCGAGCGGGGAAATGATTTCATACGGACCGAGTTTCGCGCCGGGGGTAAGAGTCATGGGTTGCTCATGCGAGGATATGATTCGTCGCGCATGGGCGGGAGATGAGGTAGGGTGCCCAGGGCGATCCAGGAACCTGCAGGGGCGGGCGATACGAAGGCGCTAGACATGGCGACCGAATAATACCGGCTTCGTTGATCGCCGGGTTTATTCCGGCGCCCGGGAGCGCTTCGCCCTCCGGCTAGCGCAATCCCTCCACACGGTAGAGCGTCGAGGTGACCCGTTGGCGCACGCCGATGACCAGCGACCCGTCTTGGGAGACATGGAGGTCCGAGGCCTCCGGGTCAAGCTGCCGAAGGGTCTCCATCGCGCCGTCCGCGACGCGGTATTTTTCCAGCGCGTGCGTACCGGGATTGAAGACCAGCAGGGCGCGGCTGTCGGCGACCCAGCGCAAGGGAATGCCGCGACGCCACTCGAGCCGGGGCGGGGGGGCGGCCCCCTCAACCAGCGGGAGCAGGATCACCTGGCCCTTCGTGTTCGCGGCGAAGGCCCATTTTCCGTCCGGAGAGACCGAATCCGCGAAGATGTCGGCCTCCGCGCCACTGAGCGGCAGCGGCGCGCCGCCGGGAAGGGGCTGGATGTACGCCTGAAAATCGCCCTTTTCGGTGCCGCCTGAAAAAACGAAACCCCGCCCGTCTGGCAGCCAGCTGCCGCCTCCCAGGATGCTGAACCGGTCGTTGGCGATACGCCGCGCCGACCCCGCGCCGACCGGGAGGAGCAGAAAGTGAGGCAGCGCGCCGGCCGCCGTATCTTCCAGCGCCAGCACCGAGCGGCCGTCGGGCGAGAGGGAAAGCGCTCTCCCCTCCCCCACGCGGGTCGCCGGCGAACCGTCGGTGGGCCGGACATAGATCGCCTTGGCGGGACCGCCCCCCTCCCCGCTTTCTTCGAAGAGCAGCGTGGCGCCGTCGGCGGAGAGCTGCTTCGGCAAGGTCTGATCCAGCCATGAAAGTTCCTTCTGCGGCTGCCCAGGGCGGCTCGCCGTGACGACGGTGTCCACGGCTTGATGGGCGATCAGCGCCACACCATCGGGGGAGATGTCCATGAGTTCGAGGGAACCCGGCACGCGCAGCACGAGGCGCTGCTCCCCTTGCAGGTTTACGGCGTGCAGCGCGCCGGTCTCGCCCTGGCGCGAGGCCGTGAACCAGACCTCCCGTCCGTCAGGCCGCCAGCTCGGCGTCCCCGCGACGTTCGCCCAGCCGGAGGAAAGCATCCGCGGCGCGCCGCCGGACGTTTTCACCACCGCCACCGCGACCGGGCAGACACGGCATTCGGCATCCCAGTAAGCCACGCTGTCGCCGCCGGGAGAAAACCGGGGGGCGCGGAGGTTGTTCTTCGTGGCCAGGATTTTCTCCGGGGGATATTCGAGCCGGAAGGCTCCGTCAACCCAGCGGATCAATGCCAGATCATGCCCCGCCGGGTCCCAGTCCGCCCCGATGACCCCGGTGAACAGCGGCTTGAGTGTCCCGCCCATCAATGACATGCGTCCGAGGATCGCGTTGTGGCCCGGGGTGTACTGCCGCACCAGCATCTCGCCGGTTGAAGAGACGCTCTGTATGTCGGCGTCCGCCAGGTCAAAGGCACGGCTGTCCGGGTTGCCGGCCTGCGTGAGGTACATCCTGAGCGGCTCTCCCTCCCACTGCGCACCGTAAATCACCGACCGCCCGTCGGGCGTGAAGCGGGCGCTGTTGATGCGCCCCTTGTGGTACGTCAGGCGATGAAACAGCGGAGCGGGCGCGGGCGGGCGGTGGCGCGCCAGAAAAACGACTCCCGCGCCCGCCGCGAGCAGCAGCAGCGTGAACGCGACCCGGCGCAGCGCGGAAACCCGTGCAGGCGCCGCGGCCAGTGAGCCCGAGTTCGCGGCGCCCAGCGCCTCCAACTGAAATCCCAGGTCGCGCGCGGATTGATAGCGGGCGGCCGGCATTTTTTCCAGGCAATGCCCGATGATCCGTTCGAGACCAGGCGGCGGCGGGGGTTGCAGGGAAGCGAATTCCGGCGGCTCCTCGGTGAGGATCGCGTTCATCGTCTCGGCCGCGGAATTTTTCTTGAAGGCGCGCCGGCCTGAAATCATTTCGTAAAGGATCACTCCGAAGGCGAAAAGGTCGGAGCGGGCGTCCACCGTTTCACCGCGCACCTGCTCGGGCGACATGTAGCCGACCGTGCCCATGACCGAACCGGCCGCGGTGTTGACGGTGCGCGTGGGTGTGTTGTTTTCCTCTTCCGGCGGCTTTGCCGCCTCGGTCAATTTCGCCAGGCCAAAATCGAGAATTTTCAGGCGGCCGTCTTTGGTGATGAAGAGATTCTCCGGCTTGAGATCGCGATGAACGATGTTTTTCTCGTGCGCCGCCGCCAGCCCGTGCGCCATCTGCACCGCCCACTCCACGGTTTTGCGCGGTGGCAGCGGGCCGCCTTTCAATTTTTCGCGCAGGGTCTCCCCTTCCAATAATTCCGCGACGAGATAGGGTGCGTTTTCGTGGGTGCCGATGTCGAAGATGGAAAGAATGTTGGGGTGGTTGAGCGCGCTGGTGGCTTTCGCCTCCAGTTCGAAGCGCTTCAATCTTTCCCCGTCCACCGC
>JAYVQF010000342.1:0-3593 GCA_043777195.1 Thermoanaerobaculia bacterium | reverse complement strand
AGGAGGAGATCGCGGACCGGCCCGCCCACCAGCCACAGCGGTTCATGTTGCGCCGCGGCAGCGCCAAGCAGAAGATCCAGCAGCCGGGCCTTCGTGGCGGGCAACGCCTTCAGCCGCGCCCCCAGAAATTCCGGCGCGATGCGGGCGGGCTGGGTGCCTGCGGTGGTGAGAGTCGGCGCGATCAATCCCGGCATGACGGGAGTTTACCGGCGGAGCGCTCCGATCACCGGCTCAGTGAATGAACGCCGTCCCGTGTAACCGTCATTCGGAATTATGGGGCGCAGCGCCTTCGGGGGGCTCTGGTTTATGAGCTAAAAAGTCGGCGGCACATAGACCGGTTCAGGCTTGGGACAGCAGCCGTAGGCATCCTTGTACTTATCCTTGCATTTGCCGCCGGCGCCATATTTGCATTCATGCTGCTGGCGGTCAGCGGCGGCTTCCTGTTCGCGTTTCTGCCGGGCGACCCGCTCCTGATCGGCTACGAGTTGCCGCTTCTGTTCGTCTATACGCGCCTGCTCGGCCGCGATACTCTTTTTGCGCTGCTCTTCCTGTTGGGCGAGCGCCTTTTTCCGGGCGTCTTCCTCCCCTTTCGATTTGCGCTGGGTTTCGGCGGCTTCCTTGTCCTTGAGCGCGGCCTGCTCGCGGAGCTTGCGGTTTTCCTCTTCCGCCGCCTCTTTGCGCCGGGTCTCTTCAGCCAATTGCTGACGGCTGCGGGCATCCGCATCTGCGGCGGTCTTCAGGCGGGCACTGGCCGCGGTATCCGCGCTTTTCTGTCGGGCGGCGGCATCGACGACGCCGTGGGGGGCGGGTTTGCGCGGCGGTGGATCGGTGGTGGGCGTTGCGGCCTTGACTTTAACCGGCGTCGCTGCGGCAACAGGGCAACAGCCTTTCGCGTCGGTCTGCTCAAACTCACAATTTTTCGGTGCTCGGCCGTGCGAGCATTGCTGGGCGGAGAGCGAACCGCCGACCAACAATATTAGAGAGGCGGCTGTCAGCATAAATAAACGAAGGCATCGCACGGCACTATTATATTACAAATTGTCAATTCTCCTCACGGCTAACCTGTAGGCTCAGCCCCGATCAAACGGTCTGCCACACGGATTGACAGAGCAGTAAATACGGGCTAAAATAGCGTCTGTTAGTAGGTTTGCCAGAAAACTACGGCCAAAAATCAGGAAATCATTCCATTAGGAGGAATGTCATGAAAGCAATCAAACTCGCCGCACTAGCGGCATGCCTTGCGCTTCTCGCGCCTGGCGCAATCCGGGCGGATGACAGCGCAACCGCCGCACCCGCAGCCCGCAATTTCCATTTCACCATTGGTTACAAACTGTGGAGCGCCAACTGGACCACTTGGGATGCAGACAATAACGGCAATCAATTCAGCCTGACCGATGGCTCCCTCGCAAATGTGCCCAATGTTTCTATGCGCTGGCACAACTGGCTTGCGTCGGGCAGCTATGTCTCCACCGGAAGCTACAATTTTTCGCGATTCACTGATGTATTCTGCCTTTCCGGGCGTTGTTATACCGAGACCCGCGACTATCACGCAAAACGAACAGAGTGGGATGCCAACGTGGGTTATTTTTTACCCACCAGTGAGGGCACAGCTCTTGCGCTGACGGCGGGCTACAAGAATGTGTCGCAGAAATTTAGCGTCGATTATGTGTACCCGTCTGGCTTCCCCTACTATAACTTCAACTCCAGCTTCAATTTCGATGTGGCCGGCCCGACCCTGGGAGTCCTCGGCAGTGCCAGCGTGGGTCATGGCTTTTCGATCTATGGGAATGGCGTCGGTGGCTGGATGCAGGTAAAGCACGATCCTTTTAATAATTTCAAAAGGGGCCTGTACGAAGCCGGCGAACTGGGTCTGGCCTGGCGTCCGCAGACCGTGCCGCTCTCGATTACTTTCGGTTACAAATATCAGGTGCTCGAGACTTCATTCTCGCGTTCCAGAAATAAGGGTGAGGATATCACCCGGGGCTATATCCTCGGAATTAATTACACCTTCTAAGTCTCGGGTTCTCAACCCGTTTTCAAAATAAAACAAGAGCCGCCCCATGAATCTCAAGCCTGCGATTTTTCCACTCCGTCATCTGCCTGCGGCGGCGGCTCTTGTCATTCTCACCTTGTCTTCATTTCCTTCCGGATCGCAGGCTCATCCGGCACCGGCCGGCCGCAGCCCATTCGTGGCGGCTGTCAACGCGGGCGCCGCACGCAGACCCGCCGCGGTGGACGCGGAAACTCGGGCGGCATTGGATCAGCTTCAGCAGGAATTGGACGAAGAACGGGAAACGCTATCTGCGCTACAGCGCAGCCTCAGTGCGGAAAAGCGCAAGGTGCGCGCCCTGCAACAACGGCTGGACACGGAACGGCGCCGGTTGGGGATCCTCCCGCCGCGAGTGGATCCGCCGGCTTATGTCCCCCCCACTTTTTAACCCGTCTATGGGGCGGCGGATCCCGCCTGTGCAATCCCTGAATCGTTGGCATCGCGTTCATCGAACGAGGAACTTCGGAGTCAACCCGGCAGACGAACGATGAAGCGGCCGCCGCCGCCAGGGTTTTCTTCGCAGCGTGCGCGGCCGCCATGTGCGCAGGCGAGCGAACGCACCAGCGCGAGACCGAGGCCCAGACCCGGCGGTGCGTCTCGCGCGTCGGCACGATAGAAGGGCGAAAACAGCTTTTCCCGAAATTTTTCCGGAACCCCGGGGCCATGGTCGCTCACGGCAATTTCGGCGCCCCCTGCCACGGCCTGCAGGCTGAGCGTCAGTGTCCGGTCGGCCGCTCCGCGCGCGTATTTTTCGCCGTTGTCGAGCAGGTTCTGCACGATTTCATGCAGCGCGTCGGCGTCAAATGCGATGGGGGGCAGGGTTTCTTCCAGCGCCAGGACCAGCGTCGCGCCCGCGTCGCGCAGTCCGGGCTCCAGTCGCTGCGCAATGTCGCGCAATGCGCCTGCCAGGTCGCCCGGCAGCGGATTCACCCGCAGCGCGCCCCGCTCCAGCCGGGTGAATTCCAGGATGTTGCCGACGACGCGCGCCAGGCGCGCCGCCTCATCTGCCACCCGCCGGGCGTAATCGCGGTGTTTGTCCGGATCGCCGTGACCTTCCGCCAGCATTTCGCCATAGAGACGCAACCCCGCCAGCGGTGTGCGCAATTCGTGCGCGGCGGCGGCGGCGAAGCGGGAGCGGACAGCCGCCAGTTGTTCCGACTTGTAGAGCAGCCGCAGCGCCAGCAGCGCCGCGAGAAGCACACCCGCCGCGATGAGCGCAAAGAGGCGGTGGAACCGACCGAGCAGCGCCGCACCCGCCGCCGTGGCTGCGGTGCGGGCCGGGGATTCGTCGCGGCCGATCCACCACTCCACGCCGCCGATCTCAATTGCAGCGCCGCTGGCTTCCGGCTTTTTCATGGCGAGGGTGAGGGGGGCCGGGCTGAACTCCTGTAATTCCGCACGCGCCTTCGCCAGATCTACCTGAAAGCCCTGAACCCAGCGACCCTCCGGCGTGTCCACCCCGCGCAAGGCGAAAAGCCCGGGCTGGCCGTGAAAATTGACGCTGCGCCAGAATAGCCAGCTGGCTTCAATCGTCACCGGTGCC
>JAYVQF010000341.1:0-3609 GCA_043777195.1 Thermoanaerobaculia bacterium | reverse complement strand
CCGGCGATTGGTTGCTCAAACAATAGACGCCTGAACAAAAGCCCGGCAACACATGACAGCCGATCGCGCGGTGATCGTACCCGCCGGCTTGCAAGCCCGCCAGGGTCCCCTCGTAGATATTGTAATCCTGCGGCGTCAGCCTCATATCCTGAAAGTAGAAATTGATATTGGCGATCGCATCCTTGGTGTCGAAGAAAAAGCGGACGAAAAAGTTTCCGGAGGTCGGAAAGGAGAAGCTTGCCGACTCCAATCCGTCGTGGAGTTGACCAGGGTGGCGGGGCTGCCGCCGTCGTTGAGCATGATCGTCCAAGGGCCGGTCGGCGTAGCGCCGTAAGAAACCGTGAACTGGTCGTATAAGGTGGACTGTTCGCCCCGATTTTGATAGCGGAATTGCAGGACTTCCCCGGACTGCGCTGAGCCCACATTCAGCACCAGCTCGCCGCTGTTGGCGATGGCGACGGGGGGAGCGGCGGTGCGGCACGCACTGCAAGAGCAGATTTTCACCCTGATCCGCGCGCAGCTTGAGGGGCAGGGCCTGCTGCTCAAAGAAGCGACGATCGCGGACGCCACGATCATTGCCGCGCCGCCCTCGACCAAGAATGAAAAGCGGGAACGCAATCCGGAGATGAAATCCACCAAGAAGGGCAACCAATGGCGCTTCGGCATGAAGGTGCACGCGGGCACGGACAAGCGCGGCGCCGGGTCAACCGCAATGTCAAGCGCTGGCGCGGGGAAAAGGCGCTGCGTTGGTACACAGCGGGCGTGCAGGAAGCGCCCCGTCACTTCCACCGCATCAAGGGCCACCGGCATCTTCCGGCTCTCATCGCCGCTCTTCGTACTGCCCTCGTTGAATCCGAATCCAAGATCACTTAACACGCAACCCTATGCCGCCATCAGTCGATCAAAGTTCAACAAATGTTGGGACATTGCCTGATCTCCACATGCGGCGATTCATCCTCCTCGCGCTGACGGCCGGGCTGCCCCTCGCAGGGCAGCAGACGATCTTCAATGTCCCGTCGGCCGACATGCTGGAGCGGGGCAAGGTTTACGGCGAGATCGACGCGCTCGGGGCGGTCCATGTATCGCCTCCTACGCCTGGTAGCGCTGAGTCGCCGACGCCGCGCCGCACGAATCCCCGTGCGATGACAAAACCCGTGCACGGACAAAGCAAAAGCGGGTGAACTCGCGTCCACCCGCCTTGCTACCGATTTTGCATTCCGCTCTCAGGAGCGCCGGGCTCAGTTGTCGCCGTTGTTATTATCAGAATCGCCGTCATCATTGTTGTCATCGTTGTTGTCATTGTCGCCGTCATTGTCACCCATCTGGCCATCGTCAAGGTCGCCGACCTGGCCGTCATCGCCCCGAGCGGCAAACGAATGGGTGCTACCGGCCGGAACAATTAGTCCGAGCGGAGCGAAATGGACGGATGCGCCGATTTCAGAATCGTGGTTTCCAGCACCAGCGGCAAGCACATGCAAGCTGCGCGAAGGTGCGGCATACAGGGAAACCGCAGCCGCGCCTAAAATGGAAATTGTGGCAATTTTAATGGATCGCATTGTGGGTACCTCGTAAGTGAAATCTGGATGTTTGAACTCGTGAAAGCGTTTCCGGTTGATGAGTTCCAAGTGTAAATATAATGGAATTTCAAGTGGATGGGTGAATAATACTCACCTTAATCATGTCTTCGGGTTGCACACGAATCATATTCACGCCCCCGGCTGGAGCACGCGAGCGGCTTCGATTGCATTTAAAAGCGGATCAGCAGCCTGGCCGAAACGGTGCTGCTCGTCTGTTGCAATTTGTAAGGAACGGCGCCGATGACCGCGCCATTTTGGTCATAGAGGTTGATCGCTCGATAGGGCGGATAACTAGAATAAAAAACATCGAACCCAGCTTTCAGCGCGATCCTTTTTGAAATATCAAGCGTCAGGGCGCTGTGCAGGCTGAGCGAATAACTGGATGGGAAATTCAAATTATCCGTGGCTTTGAATTCCTGGCTGAATGCGGCACGCGAACCGATTTTCCCCTTGTAACTATAGCCCAGGCGCACCGCGGGGAAACCGCGCGCGTCGCGATGCAGGTTGTTGTAAATCAGATCTTTTCGAATGTAGCCGGCGCCGAACTCCGTGCGGAACGACGCGCGCTTCAGATGGCCCCATTGGCGGCTGCCCACGAGGAAAAATGTGTAGCGGTTGTTGACGCCGGCGAAGCGATTGCGGCTCCAACCCAGTTCGATCAGTTCAGTGAATTGTTGCGTGGCTCTCCTGCCGAGTTCGGCGTCAAGGTGATAGGAACTCTCCGCGCGGGAACCTCCCCCCGGCGGCCGACTTTCATAAATGTCGTAGCCGGCGGCGCTGACGACGGCATAATGGTCAACGCTGGAATTTGCCAGCCGGGAGGCGTTCAGATTGAATCCGAAAGTGTATTTCGGCCAGCGGTAGTGATAGCCGTTGGCCAAACCAAAGCCGTAACCGCGGCGGTTTCCATTCGCCGACAGTACAGAGAACGAAAAGGTGTCGCTCCACTTTCGCCGGGCGGCCGGCTCGCCCGTCGGTTGCGCGGCGTCGGGTTGCGTCGGCGCCTGCGCCGCGAGAACCGCGGGAACCATCATAAAAAGGACGATTGCCAAGCTGCAATGCGAATATCGCCCGGCCAAAATAGAAGTTTTTTGCATAGGGGAATCCTAGTGGCTGATCAGCCCGTATTATATCGCCCCCCGCACCCTGTAGGGTGAATGAACAGGGTGGGCGGGGTCAGATGAAAACATCCTGTTTATCCTGTCCGCCCATGTTCAAATATTTCCCGATTGGGTTGCGCCGATGCTCTGGTTTATCCCGCTCAGCCGCGGCCGCGCAGGCGACGCCCTTCATAATTCCGCAACAGCGTGAATCACTACACTAGCCGACGCAGTCGAGCAGACGGTTGCCCTCGGCGTCGGCCATCCAAGCGCCGTTCCCCGAGGCGATGAAGCGCGGGGTGCCGCCCACCGCGCGGAAGGCGCGCACCGGTGAGGAGACCCCGCCCGGCATCAGCTCAGTCGCGCGCGCGTGCAGATGCGCGGATGCGTCGGTTTTCACCGGGTAATCATCGCCGCCCTCCACCGCGAAAGGCCCGCGCGAACCGCGCGGGCCTCCGATTGGGGCCGGGAAAAGCGCGGCGTTCCCGCCGGAATTCAGCGGGCGCCCTCTAGGGCGCAGCGGTCCACTGCGGTGATGGTGTAGAAGCCGTTGGCGGAAGCCAACGGATCGCTGACCGTGGTGGCGGTCGGCGAGGCGAACAGCGTGCTGAGCGGGGCGGGAGAGGCGTTCGCGTAGACCCGGTAGTTCGCGATCCCGCTCGCGACCGGCCCGGGGTCGGTAGCGGCGATCCAGTTGAGAACCAAGTCCGTGGCATTCTTGCTCGCCAGATTTCCGCTCACCACCGTGGGCGGGGTCGTGTCCCTGACATCGGTCGCGGCGGCGCCCGGCGCGGTCGTCGCGGCCAGCGTGCAGCCGTTGTTGGCCCGCAGCTTGTAGGCGTGGGCGGTGTTCGCCACCGCGGTGCTGTCGGTGCAGTTCACCGCCGTGGCGGCGAGTGCGCCGCTGCACGGTCCGCTCGCCACCGCCACCC
>JAYVQF010000340.1:0-14266 GCA_043777195.1 Thermoanaerobaculia bacterium | reverse complement strand
CGCAGACCGTGCAATGCGGCGGCGTGGAGGCTTCCGGCAGCAGCCCGGCCTGAGAGGCCGTCAACCACCCGGGCAGCAGCGGCTGCCAGACCGGGGTATCGGCGGGTAATTCCCCGGTGGCCAGCTGCCGCCGCAATTCCGTCTCGCTCACCGGCCGGGCCGCCTCGCCGCGCTTCAGGTAGTGCCAGTTCATCTTGCGCAGCGGCCGGCCGCCCTATTTAAAAACCACGCGGGTGGAGCAGATGTGATCGTGCAGCGCCCGCTTCTGTTCATCGAAGCCGGCGATGATGTAGCCGATGTCGCAGCAGAGGCCGCTGAGAATTTCCGCGAAGCCCCGCCCCAAAGCACGGCCGAATGAGGGGAATTGCCCGTCAAGCGTGACCACCCTGATGCCAACCGCCATTTTGCCCAGGGTCGCACCGTAGCGGCTGTGCATGAAGGCGGAATAAAAGGCGCCGACAAAACTCAGGATTATCTGCAAAAACAGCTGCATGATCTGCATCAACGATTGTCCGCCGGCGCCCATGCGGGAAGCGCCCAACGCCGATGCGCCTGCAAAAACGAAAATCCCAATCATCAAGGGCACACCAACGATTAAGCCGTCAATGAACTTGGCGGCGAAACGAATCCAAAATCCCGCAAATTGCGCATTGCCCACGCCACCGCCCGCGCCCCCCGCCCCTTCCCGCATGCGCTGAAAAAATGCGGGCTTGCAAACCGCGCAGATCCATGAGCCCATGTAATGAATCATGTCGCCCTCGCCGAACGACTGGCCGCATACGGCGCAAAAATGGCTGGGGCCTGTCCCGGCCGCCGGCAATGCAGCGGCGTTTTGTTCCGCGAGCGGCGTCCAGGCGTTGTACTGCACCGGCGGCGCCACCGGGGGAATCGGCGCAGACGGCATCGCCGGCGACGCAGTGAGTTCGGGCGCGGGCGGCGCCACTCTCGCGGGGGGCAGCAAATGGGCGAGTTCCGCCACCTCGCTGCAAGGCAGCCAGTTTTCCATGCCGACCCGCCAGATCAGATTGGTCGCGCGGATATCGCGGCCGCGGATCAGCTCCCGAATCATTTCGTCATCGAGCGGCCCCAGCTGCCGTCCGCCTGACTCGTAATACCATTGACTGCTCATGACCTTTTCTCCAGTGGCGCAAAGCCGGGCGGGTGGAAACCCGCGCGATTCGCGATGCGAAATTCTAGCCGACACGCCGGTCGTCGGACAGAAGATCAGCGTTCAGAAGTTGTACGCCGCAGTCACCCGCAACCGGTCTTCGCCGCCCAGCGCGCCGTAGAAAGATTTCCCGGCACCGCCGAGCCAGTCGCCCCCCGCCTCGATCCGCCAGCGCGGGCCCAGCGGCCAGGAAATCGCCGCGCGCGCCAGCCAGCCTTTTTCCTTCAGCGCGTAAATGCCATTCAATTTCAGACCCCATTCACCGGCGGCGCTGCGCTGCGAGCTGAAAAGGATCGCCGGCAAATTGCCTTGAGCCAAATTGGCACCACTCAGGTTTGCTGAAGTTGAAAATGGCGCGAGCGGGAGCGCATCCTCATGGACGCCGCCATAGGCGAGAAGGGTTTGCCAGTCGCCCGCCTTGTGCTCGAGTTCGGCGGTGTATAGCCAGCGCCCACCCGGTTGATTGTTCATTGTATCCGGATACCGCCAGCGCGCCACTTCGGCGCGCAGAATCCAGGCGCCATGGGGGATCAACAGGTCGGCGCCATAAATTCGCACGCGGCGAAACTCACGCTGCAGCGCAATCAGTGCCGGTGGCCGGGGGGGAATGAATTGAATGACGGGCGTCAGAACCGGGGTTTTGTCATAGCCGGATTTGTATGAAAAGGAAAATTCCGCCGCCGAGCCCACCCATTCCCAGCGGGCGGCAAATTCTCCGTGGCGGCCGTCGCGCACGGGCAAATCATCGCCACGCAGCAAACTGTCATTTTCCGGCGGCCCGGCGCTCCCCGAAGTCAAGGCAAACCGCCCGCCCGCGCCGATGAACCCGGGCGGCAGCCGGTTGGGCGCGAAGAACGGCATCCAGAGGAGTTCAATTCCCGCATGCTCGCCGCGCACCGCCCCCTGCAGTGCCGCCACGCCGGGCCGGCGGAAATCCAGGAGGTCGGTATAGTCATAAGGGGCCAAAGTGTCCGTGGGCGCAAAGCCGTCGGTGCGTCCCCAGCGCAGCGGCAGCAAACCCGCCTTGAGCTCCGTGCGCCAGCGCCCGCTCCAGGCCCGGCGCAGGGACAGTTCCTCGAATTGCAGCGCCGGCGCGAAATCATTCCGCTCATCCACATCGGCGAACGCATGCCGCCCCGCCGGCCCCCGGCTCCAGCGCGTGAGGTGCGCATTGAGCGTGAATCGCCAGGTTTCCCCCTGTGAATAACGGGGATTGAAATCCATTTGCCCCCACTGCGCCGGTTCGCCTGCGGGCGCAGCATATGCGGTGGCGGTGAGCGCGCCGCTCCAACTTGACTGTGAGCTGATCGTGCCCGAGATAATCAGGGCGAAAATAAGGAGAGGGACGCGCTTCATCACGGAGATTCTAATCACCGGACTCTTATACTTTCACCGATGTCCCGCCCCGATCCCCGACTCCGGCTGGCTCCGGAATCGCTGCCACCCGCCGCGAGCCGCGACTTTTTTCTGCGTCCCACGCGCACGGTCGCCCGGCAGGCGCTGGGCGGCTGGTTTGTCCGCCGCTGGCGCGGGAATTATTACGGCGCCAGACTGGTCGAGGTGGAGGCCTACCTCGGCGCCCGCGATCGGGCGGCGCACACCTGGAACGGACGCAGAACCGCGCGCACCGAGCCAATGTATGCGGCCGGCGGTCATTTGTATGTCTATTTTGTGTATGGCCTGCATCACTGCGGCAACCTCGTCACCCGACCGGCGGACACAGGCGAAGCGGTCTTGATCCGTGCGGCAGAAATCGCTGATGATCCGGCCGCCCGCCTGCTCTCCGGCCCTGCAAAATTCTGCGCGGCGTTGGGCATCAGCAGAATCCACAGCGGCCTCGATCTGACAGAAGACGGCGAATTCAGTTTTCACCCAGCACCCGTCCCCGCCCATGCTATCGCGCGTTCTGCGCGCATCGGCGTCGCTTACGCCGGCGAAGCCGCCCTCTGGCCGCTGCGTTACACCCTGAAAAAGTCCGTCGCGATTTCCGTTTAGGGGTCATAAAGAAATTAAATGAACAAAGATAACTGCCGAGTCGCCCGAATGGCGAGAGCAGTTAAGTACAAAACGATGAGATTGCCATGGCGCCTGAGCCTGCATGCGTGCGCCCCAAGAACTTTGCGGACTTGGCTATGACCTCCAATGTTTCGTCATGGAACGTAACAATCCAGTGTCGCAACTCGGAAAACAGCGCTACTGATCCTGGGAATCGTTGCGCGTTGCGCTTGCCGAGCGCGGCTACATAAGGCGAACCAACCACTTCGTTGAAGGCGTAGAACGCCAAGCCATGCCTGTATAAAGGGTGCTCGCCAAGGGCCTCGTCATTCGGGTAGCCGAATATGTGCTGGGGCACGTCAGTGAATTGCACGACTGCATACTCTTTCGACACTTCGTGGGCAGCACGATCGGAGACAATATAAGCGACGAACAATTCAGTCTCGCCAATGCGTATGAAAGGCATCGGAGCGCCGGTGTCCATTTGTGGCGGATCTTTCCACTCGATGATGCGCACCATTTGGCACCTAGCCGCGTTTGATCTTGTGTTTCACGAGAGAATGATCCCCGATTTGTTACTGAACTGCAAGCAAGCTTGTGTATCGATGTAGTCTGCTCCAGATACTTGCGGCCTTCCATCGGGGGAGAATTCGTAGGGGCACGGCACTGTCGTGCCCGATTAATAAAAGCCGGCGCAGCCGCACCAACTTTCTGCCGGACCGTTGCGCGGCCTGACGGCCGGTATAAATTATTCGGGCACGGCAGTGCCGTGCCCCTACCAAGAAATCGCAGGCCGGCACCGTTCGCTCACTTTGGTGGCGTCCTCTGAACTCCGGCCTTCCATCGGGGGAGAATTTGTAGGGGCACGGCATTGCCGTGCCCGATAAATAAAATCCGGCGCAGCCGCACCAACTTTCTGCCGGACCGTTGTGCGGCCTGACGGCCGGTATAAATTATTCGGGCACGGCAGTGCCGTGCCCCTACAAAGAAATCGCGGGCGGGCGTTTCCGCAGCCGCGCCTCAGCCGCCACGAAGAGCACGCCAGTGAGCGATGGCGGGAAGATAGGCGAGTGCGAGGCCGACCTGCGCCGACATCATCATCAGGTACATGTGTTTCCAGGCGGGATGGTTCTCGGTGGCGGCGAGGGCTTCGGGGTCGCGCAGGATGAGCCAGACGGTGTATGCGCCCCAGGCGCTGAGCAGGAGGCCGAGCGCAATCAGTAGCGACTGGGTGCCGGTGAGGATGGGATGGCCGGGGGAAAAAGGATCAGGCAAAATTGTGCCGAGCGGCAGCAGCAGCCAGGGAAGAATGAACGAGGGCGCCATGATCCAGGCGGCGCGCTTGACGCCAAAGCGTAGCGGCAGGGTGATACAGCCTCCTTCCTTGTCGCCTTTCATGTCGGAAAAATCTTTGGTGGAGGCGGCGAAGATCAGGAAGAGCGCAAAGACGGCGCCGAGATACCAGGGCTCGGGGCTGGCGACGCTCGCCACCATGCTCCAGCCCGCAACTTTCAGCAGGCAACCGCGCGGCACCGCGATGGTGAAATTCGCCCAGAACCAATGGCGCTTCGAACGCCCCAGCGCCGGCGCGCTGTAAATGATGGTCGCGATCATGCCGACGATATAAATAAAAAAACAGGCATGCGCGGAGAGCGGCGCGGTGAGCTTCTCCATCAACGAATTGCGCGGATGCACCACTACCGCCCAGGTGGGAATGATGGCGAGGAGATACAAAATAACCGTCCAACTCCACGCCGTGGCGACGCTCATGCGCCCGGAAGGCAGCGGCCGACCGGGTTTGTTCACCGCGTCAATGGGCAGATCGTAAATCTGATTGATGGCATTGGATGCGGCGTTGAGACAAGAGGCCGCGAGCGAACCCACCGCGATGGTGAGGAGTACCGCCGCAGTCAGCCGGTAATTCGCATCGGGGTTGTGCGCGCTGCCGAATGCGGTCACCGCGCCCGAGAGAATCCCCAGCAGCGGCGGCAGCAGAGTGAAAGGGCGCGCCAGTTCGACGGCTAGTTTGAGATTTTTCATTCGGCGCAATCTAGGCGGATTTTTCCGCGGCCTCGTCGAGATAGCGCTGCAGGCGGGCGAGTTGTTGATAGGGACCGGGCTGCGCCATGAGATCCGCGTGCACGCCGCGCTGAACGATGCGGCCGCGTTCCAAAACGAGAATTTCATCGCAGTGCGCCACGGCAGAGAGTTTGTGCGCGACGTTCACCACGCTGCACTCAGGCAAATCGCGGCGCAGATGCGCCAGCAATTTCGCCTCGGTCTCGGCGTCCACCGCGCTGAGGGTGTCGTCCAAAAGGAGAATCTGGGGCGGGTTGAACAGCGCGCGGGCCAGCGCGGTGCGCTGCCGCTGGCCGCCGGAAAGCGTGATTCCCCGTTCCCCAACTTCAGTCGCCAGCCCCTGCGGTAGTTCGCGCAGGTCGCCGCCCAGCGCCGCGGCCTCGGCGGCGGGCGCCGGATCGCCCTCGCGCCCCAGCGAAATATTTTCCGCCAGCGACAACGAAAACAGGAACGCCTCCTGCGCGACCGGCGCGATGTGGCGGCGTAATTCCTGTAGCGGCAACTCCTTCAGCTCTACGCCGCCGAGGGACACCGTGCCGCGCGACGCGTCGTAATGACGCTGCAGAAGCGCGAGCAGCGTGGTCTTGCCGCTGCCCACCCCGCCGACGATGCCGAGGTGGCGCCCTGGCGGCAGCTCAAACGAAATTCCGTCGAGTGCGGGATGATCGGCGCCCGGCCATGAAAAGGACAAGTCTTGCACGCGCAAAGTGAGCGGCGGCGCGGGAACGCGCGCGGGTTCTCCCGAAGCCTCTGGATCGCGGATCTCCGGAATCTCGTTGAGCAATTTTTCCAGCCGGTGCATGGAGACGCAGCCGCGCACCACCAGCGTCACCGTCCAGCCCACCGCCATCATGGGCCAGGTGAGCAGGCCGAGATAAAGCATGAACTTGACGAATTCGCCCGGATCAATTTCCCCGCGGATGAGCGCCGGCCCGCCAAACGCAATCAATAGCGCCAATGAAAGGCCCGCCAGAAAAGTAATGAGCGGCATGAAGAGCGCCTGCAGTTTTGCCAGGCGCAGGCTGCGCTCCACCAGCTTGTCGTTCTCCCGCGCCAGCCGGTCGGCTTCCTCGCTCTCGCGCGCATAGGCCTTGAGCAACCGCACGCCGGCGAGCCCTTCGCGCACTTTTTCCGTCAGCCGCGCGATCTGCGACTGCTGATCCTCATAGCGCGTTTCGATGCGCCCGTCGAAAAACAGCACCGCCACGATGATGAGAGGCAGCGGCAGCAGACAGAGCAGCGCCAGCTTGGGGTCGATGAAGAGAATCGCGGCGAGCGCGAAGGTGGAGTAAAGCAGGGCGTCGGTGGTGGTGACCACGCCCACTGCGAGGGTCATGCGCACCGCGTCGAGATCGGAGATTAGCAGCGACATGAGATCGCCCGTGCGGGTGCGCTCGTAATAGGCGGGTGAAAGACTGATGAGGCGCGCGTAAATCTTTGCTCGCAAATCGCGCTCCACGCGGCGCGCAGTGCGGAAGAAAAAATGGCGCCACAAATAACGGAACAGCGCCACAACGGTCGCCAGCGCGGCAATCTTCAAGAGCAGAGTCGGCATCAACGCGAGGCTGGCGCCCGGCGCGAACAGCGCGTGAATCCCGTTGCCGATCACCTGCGGCATCATCAGCTGGCACAGGTCGGTGGTGACCAGCGCCAGGAGGCCGAACAGCATCGACTCGCGCTGCGCCCATGCCAGGCGCAAGAGCGCGCGAAATCCCGCGCGGGTCGCAGGCGACAATTTCAGGGCGGTCAATGACATGGGCAGCGGAATTTTAGCGAGTCAGCAAGTCGTGGAAAGGAAATTACCAACCAGGAAACTTCCGGGCGCTGACTCAGGTTCCCGTGGCACCGCGCAGGCGGTCGGGATGGTCGACTTTGTCGATGCGGCGCAGCAGGAAGAAGGGGGGCACCGCGATGACCAGCGTCAGCGGCCAGAACCAGGCTTCGGAAAGACGCGCGTGCAGGGGAAGAAAGACCAGCGGCGTCGCGGCGAAGGCCAAGCTCCAGCTCGCCTGAAAGAGGCTGAGGTAGCGGCCGCGCGCGGCGGGCGGCGACCAGTCGGCGATGAAGGCCATCTGCTGCGGCGACACCAGAATTTCTCCGGCCGTCCAGATGATGACGGTGAAGGCGAACCAAGCCCAGTGCATGAAGAGGCCGGTCAGCGCGAAGCCGGCGCCCAGAAACAGATAGCCCAGCGCCGCCACCCGCAGCCGCCGCCAGCGCATCAGCCACTGCGTTGCGGTCATCTCGATGACGGAGATGATCAGGCAATTGAGCGCGATGAGGCCGCCATACAATTTCGCGGAATAACCCGCCGACTTCGTGACCGTAAGCGGCAGCACGGTGATGTGATTGAAAAAGACCAGCGAAAAGGCGAAGCTACACAGGATCAGTTGAAAGAACACCAGATCCCGCCATGGGGAAATGCTGACGCGCGGTGCATCTTTGCGGGGCGGCACGATCACCGGCCGGGTCTCGGGTATGCCGAAGAACATCAGCGCCGCAAAAGCCAGCGTGGTGGCGCCGTCACCCCAGAAGATCAGCTGCCAGCCGGCGTCGGCGAGAAAGCCGCCCAGTCCAGTGCCGAAGGCGAATCCGAGGTTGACGGCGAGGCGCAAAGCCGCGAAGCCGATCGCGCGCTGCGAGGAAGGCAGCAGATCGCCGAGGATCGCGGAGGCGGCGGGCCGATACAATTCCCCTACGAAGCCATACACCAGAATAAGTCCGGACAAAATCGTGATGTCGCGGGAAAATCCCATCGCCACCGCCAGCGAGCCGCCGCCGATGAGGCTGGTGAGCAGCACCTGGCGGCGGCCGATCTTGTCGGTCAGCCAGCCGCCGGTGAGAATGGCGCACAGCGAGCCGATGCCGTAGCAGGCGAGAATGAAAGTGAGGCGCACCTCGCTCAAGCCGAAATCGCGGGTGAGGACGATGGCGAGAAAGGGCAGGATGAAGCCCCCGGCGCGGTTGACGAAAGTGCCGTAGATCAGCAGCTTCACCGGCGCCGGCAACCGCCGGAATATCGTCCACGGGGCTTCAGACATGGGCGGGGATTCTCGCCGCTGCGGTGAATGGCTTTTGGCTTCTAGCAATGACGATCTGCTACTCGAAGTGCAGTGGTGTGACCCGGCGACGCCCCATGGAAAAAATTCAACGATTCTCGCGTCAACCCCAGAAGCCTAAAGCCGAAAGCCAGAAGCCTGATTTTCACAATCCACCGAGAGCGAATATAATACGAAAGTAGTTTTTCACGATATTCCCATGTTCCCCTCCGACCTCCGCTGGCTCTACCTGGACATGAACAGCTTCTTCGCTTCCGTGGAGCAGGAAGTGAATCCCGCTTTGCGCGGCAAGCCCATCGCGGTGGCGCCGGTGCTGGCGGAGTCGGGCGCGTGCGTGGCCGCGAGTTATCCGGCCAAGCGCATGGGGGTGAAGACGGGCATGCGCGTCGCCGAGGCACGGCGCATCTGCCCCGGCATCATCATCCTGCCCGCCAATATGCCGCGCTATGTCGAACACCATCACCGCGTCATCGCCGCGGTCGAACGCGTCACCCATGTGGACGGGGTGCGCTCCATTGATGAACTGGCCATCCGGCTCGACCCCTCGGAACGCGAACCCGAAGCCGCGCGCACCCTGGGGTTAAAGATCAAGGCGGCGCTGCGCGAGCATGCGGGCGTGGCGCTCACCGCATCGATCGGCATCGCGTCAAACGAATTCCTCGCCAAGATCGCAGCCGACATGAAAAAGCCGGACGGCCTCACCCTGCTGCCCCGTTTCGCCGGCGACGCTCCGCCGCGCGAAATTCTCGCGCTGAAACTCCAGGACTTTCCCGGCATCTCCACGCGCATGGAAGCGCGCCTTAATGCGCGCGGCATCACTACGGTCGCGGAAATGTATGCGGTCGACCGCAAACAATTGCATGCGGTGTGGAACGGCGTCCTCGGCGACCGCTGGCACGACCTCATCCGCGGCGAGGAAGTCCCGCGCCCGGTGACCCGGACCCGCACCATCGGCCATTCCCATGTTCTACCGCCAAAACTGCGCAATGAGTCCGGCGTGCGCGCGGTGCTGCTTCGCCTCCTGCAGAAGGCGGCGGCACGGCTGCGCGCCAAAGGCTGCCGCACCGGCGCACTGCAAATTTATGTAAAGGGCGTGCGCTCCTGGGGCGCCGAGGCCCGTTTTGATCCGGTCAGCGATCCGCTCTCGCTCGCCGAGCAGTTACAGGGACTGTGGGCGCAGCGTGACTTCGCCGGTCCGGTGGCGACGGGACTGGTGCTGCACGATCTCGTCACCACCGAAAGCTATACCCCCTCGCTCTTTTCCGGCCCTAACCGCCGCAGCGAGCTGGGCCCCGCCCTCGACGCGATCAGCGCCCGCTTCGGCAAGAACGCGGTCTATCTCGCCAGCAGCGAGAGCGCGAAGGAGACGGCCGAAGAAAAAATCGCCTTCGTGAAGACGGAACTATTTGATGAAGGGAAAGGCGTGGATGAAAAAATGCAGAAAAGGGCGGCGGAATTACGGGCCAAGAGAAAGGGCAGGGCGAAGACCTGAGGCGGTGCTGCAAATTACAGCAAGCAAAGTGCCAGCTCCGCTGGCGCGCCGCTTGCCGTAATTTGCCGCAATACCGGCCGGCCATTCTCAAAGTCGCTCTCCGCCTTGTGAATAAACCTCATTCACCCGCCACTCCCCGTACCTTCCATAATCGCCGTTATGAGCGAAATCTGGATTCTTGTCGGAGTCGCATTGATCGGGGTGATTGTCATCCTGCCGGTGATCAACCTGATCATGATGATCAGCCGGCGCGGGGATATGAGACAGCTGCGTGACCGGGTGGACTCGCTGGAGTCGCAAGTCTCAGCGCTGCGTCGCCGGCCGCCGACCGCACTGCCTGCGGCGGGCGAAGCACGGACCGAGCACGCGGCATGGGTTGACGCGCCGGCCGACCTGCCGCAGGCGGGGGTGAACGCGGGATTGGCGAAGACATTGGCCGCGGTAATGGCGGATGCGGAGGCTCCCATTTCTCCGACACCGGCCGCACCCGCGAGGTGGTCGGCGGCCATGTCGCCGCTGAGTCCTCCTCCTTTCCGATCCGCCGTTCCGGCGACAGCGCCTCCGCCGGCAATCCCAACGGCCTCCGTATCGTCACCGCCGCCGTTGCCTCCTCGCCCAATGGCGCAGCCGGCCCCCCTCCCGTCTGCGGTGCCGACGCCCCCGCCCCCCGCCGCCGCACAATTGCCGCCGCATTTGCCCGCGTGGGTCAAACAGCCTCAGACAACGCCGATACATCCCACTGTGGCCGCGCCCGGCATTGCCCCGTCGCCGGCCCGAGCGCCCCTGCTCGCGACGCCGCCCGAGTTCGCCGTTCACGCGTCTGTCGCTGCCCCGGCTGTAACCACGCTTCTGACCGCGGGCCCCACAACAGCGCCCCTCACACCCGCAGCGATGTCGTTGACGCCGCCGCCTTTTGTTGCGCCCACTCAGCCCGGCCCGGCTGCGACTTCGTCAGTTGTTTCTTCTCCCGTTGTTTCCGTCACCCCGCCGCCGCTGCGTCCTGCGGTGCCGCGCCCCCCCGAGCCGCCGCCGCCTCCTCCCGTGCCGGCTAAATCATTGGAGGAATGGATCAGCACGCTGCTGTTGCCCGCGGGCATTGTCACGCTGCTGATCTGCGTGGTGCTCAGCCTGGGCTTTGCCTTCAATCACATGGGGGCGGCTGGGAAACTCGCGCTGGGCGCGCTGACCGCCTGCGCGGCAGGGGGCATCGGGCTCGCCTTCGAGCACAGGGAAAAATACCGCCTGCTGGGCCGCGCGCTCCTGGCGCTGGGCTGGGGCATCGCCTATTTCGTCGCCTTCTCCACCCATTTCGTAGAGGCGGCGCGGATTTTCGACGCGCCCGGCCCGGCCATCCTGCTGATGCTCGGCGTGGGCGCGGCGGCGGTGCTTTTCAGTCTGCGCTATGACCACGAGTGGACTTCGACTGCCGCGCTGCTGATGATCTTCCTCGGTCTTGGCATCGCGGTGAAACATGTCGAGGTTTCTTACAACCTCATCGCCACGGTATTGGCCGCGATCACGACGGCGGTTTTGGGCCGCTGGAAACGCTGGTCGGGGCTGCTGGCCTGTTGCGTGCCGGTTGCCTGGCTGATTCTCGCGTTGTGGCTGGTGCCGCGGGTCTTCGCGGCGGACGCCGGACCGGCGGGAATTCCCGGCGCGCTGCCGGCCTTGATTGCCGCGTGGCTCGCCTTTGAAGTGGCGCTGGGCTTGTGGCCGGAGAAGGAATTGCAGGCGGCCGGCCCCATACGCAGCGGCCACAGCGCGGCCTGGCTGGTTAATTTTCTCTTCGGTGCGGGGCTGGTGATCGGACATCTCGTCTGGCTTGATTCGCCGCTGAAATGGGTCGCCGCGCTGGCCTTCGGAATTTTCTATGTCGCGTTGGGCGCCTGGCATGCCCGCCGCGGCGCGCGCGGCCATTACCTCGTTGCAGTGACGGCGGGATTGTTGCTGCTCGCGATGGTGACGCCGCTGCGGTTGGGCCTCGGCAGCGAGTGGGTGCCGCTTTACCGGATGTTCGGGCTGGCCGCGCTGTTGAGCGCCGGGGTCTTCCTGCGCGAACGCTGGTTCCGCACCCTCGCGACTGCGGGCTTTGTATTCGCGACGATCGAGATTTTCGCGCGCTGGCTGGGCGAACATCCCGTTCTGGTTTCCGGCCATACCATTTCATTCCGTCTGGTGCTGCTGGGCGGTTGCGCTTTCTTCACCCTGCTGGCACGCCTGCTCTTCGCCACCGCTTGGGAAGAGGCCCTGGAGGCGGCGGAGCTGCGCGTACTGCCGGCGCTCTACACCGCGCTCGGCGCACTGACGCTGGCCTGGGCGATTCTGACCGAGGCTCCCGCGCCCTGGCTGGCGCCGCTTTTCGCGGGCTGTGCGCTGCTGTGGGCCATTGCCGCGTGTAAGGGCGCGCTTGATCTGTTCATCGCGGGCGGCGCGTATGGCATTGTCGGCGCGCTCTATGCCCTGACCCGAAATTTTACGCCGGACCCCGGTCAGCCGATTTTTCGCGAACGAACCCTTCCGGTCTTGCTCACCGCCGCCGCGCTGGCGGTGATTTACGAATTCGCGCAGCGCGCCCGCGCCCGCGCGCCCAACGCCGCGAACAGCTTGCGCATTTTTTCCCTGATTCATTGCGCGCTGGCCACTCTTTTACTCGTGCCGCTGGTCGCGGTGGAGATGAAAGGCGGCGGCATCGCCCCGATTGCGGCGTTGACGGCCCTGCTGCTGGTTTTTGCCGCGAACAAGGAGCGGCCTGAACTGTGGATTTCAGCGCAGGCATTTGCGGGTCTGACGGTCTGGGGGCTGTTCAGCGACAGTCTGCCCTTGAGCGGCAACTGGTGGAATCTCCCGGCCCGGCCGCTCTCGGTGGGCGTGGCGGCTGCGCTTTTGTATGGGGCGCATGCCCGGGCCAGGACGGAAAACCGCAAAGCACCCTGGCCGGTGCAACTCGCGGCAGTTTTGCAAATCAGCCTGGCCGCACTGGCCATCGGTCTGACGCTGGAACGGGAACTCGCCTTCGCGTCGCTCGCGCCGGTCTATGCGCTTTTTGCGCTGGGCTTCGCCTTCTGGGCGTTGCGGCGGAAACTCCCGGAATTCCAGGCGCAGGCGGCCGGCTTCGCACTGGCGGCGACGGTCTTCGCCTTCCTGCGCAATCTTGACGGCCCGCCGCCATTCATGCTGCGCGCGCTGCCGGTTCTGATCATCGTCCTGCTGTTCATGGCCGTCTATTTGCTGGCGGAACGGTCGCGCGCGCAGGCGCCCGCATCGCCACGGCTGCTCGCCGTCCTGCACAGCGGTCTTGCCTCGCTCTTGCTGATCGCACTGATCACGATTGAACTCGAGCACGGCGGCATCGCGCCGGTGTGCGCGCTGGGCGGGTTGCTGCTGCTCTTCGCGGGCCGTGAGCGGCGGCCGGAATTATGGGTTTACGCGCAGGGTTTTGCGGGCGCGGCGCTGTGGGGCATCTTCACCGACTCGCTGCCGCTGGAAACGCAGTGGTTCGGTTTCCCCGCCCGGTTGCTTTCGGCGGGCGCGGCCATTGCGCTGATTTATCTTGCGCACGCCCGGGCGCGCAAGGATGGCAATGAATTCCCAGGCTGGGTGAAGGCCGGTGCGGCGGCGCAGACTTGTCTTGCGGCGCTGGGCGGCGGCTGGATCATTCACCGGCAATTTTCCACGGGCGCGCTGGCGCCGTTGATGGCGCTGTGCGCTTTGGGCCTGGCGTTTTATGGACTGCGCCGCCGCAAACCCGAATTGCTCGCGCAGACTTGCGGATTTTTCGTGGTTTCGCTCGTAGATCTGGGGGTATATAGCTGGTCGTTGCAGGGCGACTGGCTGGGATTGCCGGGGCGGCTCGCGTCGGTGCTGCTGACGCTGGCGGTTTTTTATGCGATCTACGCGGTGTTGCGAAAAAACGCGGCCCTGCCCGGAAACAAATCAGCCTCCCTTGCGGCAGCCGCGGGAATGGTTCTGGCCTGCGCGGCTGTCACCGGCGCGTGGCTTTTGCATGACGAGTTCGCAGCCCGCCAATGGACCGCTTGGGTGATCGCCGGCTGGGGCGCGCTGGCGATTGCGCATCTGGAAATGGCCGGCTGGAAAAAATTGCGCAGCGCCTGGGCGATCGCGCAGGCGCTCTTCTTCGCAGCCTGGGGCAATGCGCTGTTCGTCAATCTTAGCGCCGAACCCATGGCACGCACCGGCCCGATCCTGATCCTGCTCGCGGCATTCGCTTGGAACTGGCGACGCGGCGCCGCGCTGGCGGGCGAATGGGCCGGTGAAGCAGAGGTGATCCTGCGGCCGCTGCTGCAATATGGCGGTGCGCTCCTGGCCGCCGGACTGCTGTGGCGGGAATTGCCGGCGCCGCTGGTCTGCGCCGGGTTGACCGGCGTGGCGCTGGTGCCGCTGGCGCTCGCGAAATGGCGGCGCGACAAAGCCGATGGCGATCATTGGGGCATCGCCGCGCTGCTGCTCGCGCTG
>JAYVQF010000339.1:0-14326 GCA_043777195.1 Thermoanaerobaculia bacterium | reverse complement strand
GGAGAACTGGCGCGCATCACCGCGAAATGTCTGGCGCATGACCGGGATGAACGGTATCAGCATGCGGATGAATTGGCGGTGGATTTGCGCGCTGCGCGCCGCCTGTTTGATGATTCCAGCGGCAGCCGCAGCCTCACCGGCGCTACCCTGGCCACCGGCTCGAGCCGTCGCTCCCCCCTTGCGCTGAGAAAGTCCTTGGGAATTATTCCGCGCAGCCGGGGCTGGCTGTGGGGACTCTTGGGCCTTGTGGCGGGTTTCGCCCTGACGGTCGCGGTCTTCGGAATTTTCGGCCACGGCGGCCGCTTTCTGCGCAGCGAACGGCCCGATGTCGCGCTGGTCACCCGCGAGGCCTCGGTGCAGGAAGCCGCGCGCCTGTCGCCGGACGGACTCACGCTGGTTTATCAATCGGATAGCAAAGGACCGCTCAAAATATTTGCGCGCGGGGTGGGTTCCACGCAGACGGTTCAGCTGACCCAGGGCGAAGACGCCGACACCCACCCGATCTACAGTCCCGACGGCGCCACCATCGCCTATCAACGGGAACGGCGGCTGGATCACGGCGTCGAGATCCGGCTGGTGCCGGCGCTCGGGGGCAACACCCGGAAGTTATTCGAGGGCGCGCGGTTGCGGGGTTATTACCCTGACGGCAAGTCGCTGTTGATCTCCTGGTGCGGCAAGCCCTGCGGACTGTACCGTCTGTCCGTGGAGGGGGGGACGCCCGAGCTCGCGCTGGAATTGACCGGCGCGGATTACGACGAGATGCGCGCCGCGGCGCTGACGCCCGACGGAAAATTGCTGCATTTCGTGCTGAATGATTTCGCCGAGCGCAGGGGCGGGCTGTGGGAAGTGGAACTCAAAAAGGGCGCGAAGCCGGAGCGGCTGGTGCCGTTTCGCAATGATTTCGGCACCGCCATCGGCTATGGACCGCACGCGCGCCGCATCTATTTCTCCGCTTGCAACCAGCAGTCGAGTTACGCCAATATTTATTACTATGACCGCCGCGCCAAACAGGTGCGGCCGGTGACCGGCGGCGCCAACATCAACATCTATCCCGCGCTCTCCGCCGACGGTAGACAGCTGGTTTACACGAATTGGAACGAAACCGATCAGGTCGGGATTATTCCGCTCAGCGTTCAACTCCCGGTGGCCGACGGGCCTGTCCTGATGATCAGCCGCGGCCGCCTGGATGACGAACAGCCGGTTTTTTCACCCGATGGCAGCGAAGTCGCCTATGTCTCGGACGCCGACGGTAACTACAACTTGTGGATCGCCTCTTTGCCTGATGGCGCACCCCAAGGGCACTTTGTCCGCGCCTCAGAAGGCGCTGGCGGCGCACCCCAAGGGTACTTTGTCCGCGCCTCAGAAGGCGCTGGCGGCGCACCCCAAGGGTACTTTGTCCGCGCCTCCGAAGGCGCTGGCGGCGAAAAGCGGCAACTTTCGTTTGGCAAGGATGCAAATTTTTCCCCGCTCTTTTCCCGCGACGGCAAGGAAATTTTTTATTATTCGAATCATGGGGGAAAAACCGCGCTGTACCGCATCAGCACCAGCGGCGGCCAGCCCCGCTTGGTGAGCGATCAGGTCGCCCTCCCCGCCTACCTCAGCTATGCGGGCAGCCCCGCTCTATCTCCGGACGGCGCCACGCTGCTGGTGGGCAGTCCGCTACCGGAGGGCGGCTTCCGGGTGACCCGGGTGGATATCGCCAGTGGCAAGGCCACCCCCGTCGGACTCGCCAGCGGCATCGCGCCAGTCTTCAGCGCGGATGGCCGATGGATTTACTCGATCAGCCGCGGTCCTGGCGCCCAGGCGCGGGGCGACGCCGCCCCCTTCGCGCTCTGGCGATATGCGCCCGACGGCAAGGCGGAGAACCTGCATGAATTCGCGGAGCCGGTTCTGGATCGCTATCTGGCGGCAACCGCGGACGGAAAATATCTCTACTATCTGGCCGAAACTTTTCCGGAAAGCCGGGAGCGGCAGGTCTGGCGAATTTCCCTCGATACGCTCAAAGTCGAACAGGTGACCCGCATCAGCGGCCCTCATCCCCGCTTCGGCATGTCCATATCGCGCGACGGCAGCCAACTGGCGTTGAGCCTGAACCGCGTGGACTCCAACATTGTTCTTTTGGACGGCATGGGGGACTAAGGGGCTGCAACGAAATAACAGTAGCAGTCTGCCTGCCGATTCATCCCGACTGGCTTCGTTGCTCGTCGCTTACATACCTTCGGGTATGCGCGCTTCTCGCACCTCGCCATTCGGGCGACTCGGCAGTCATCTTTGCTACTGTTATTTCGTTGCGGCCCCTAGGAAAATTAATTTCCACCTCCCCGCCTTTATAATTCACACACACCATGTCCAATGTCGCGCCATTCCTCCGGCCGGGCGCCGTGCGCACTCTCGCGTTAGGCGCCGAGGTGGATGCGCTTGTGGGAGCGCAATTGCGCGCGCTGGAAGAATTCATGGCGGCGCAACTGCGCTCCGATGTCGCTGCGGTGGACGCGGTGGGACGGCACATCACCGGCGCTGGCGGCAAGCGCATCCGGCCCACCGCGCTGCTCTTGGGTTTGCGGCTGTGTAATTACAAAGGCGGGGAAGAACTGGCGCTGGCCGCTTCGGTCGAACTCATCCACACCGCCACACTGATTCATGACGATGTCATCGACGGCGCCGCCACCCGGCGCGGCCGGGAAACCGTCAACCGCCAATGGGGCGACAGCGCGACCGTGTTGATCGGCGATCTCATCTACGCCCGCGCCATGCGCCTGGCGCTGCGCGCCCGCTCGCTGCCGGTTTTGGAAACCATCAGCGACATGACCATCAAAATGGTTGAAGGCGAACTCCTGCAGGCCGAGCGCGCGTTCCACGCCGAAGCCAGCCTCGCCGATTATTACGACATCATCCGCCGCAAAACTGCGCACCTGTTTGCCTCCTCATTGAAAGTTGCGGGACTCGCGAGCGGCGTTGACGAGGAAAAATTGTCCGCGCTCGAGGATTACGGCACCCGGCTGGGACTCGCTTTTCAGATCACCGACGACCTTCTCGACTACATTGGCGATGAAAGCCGGACGGGAAAACCGGTGCTCTCCGATCTCGCCGAAGGGAAACTCACGCTTCCCGTACTTTTCGCCCGCGAAGAGCGGCCCGCGCAGATGCGGCCGCTGCTCGAAAAAATCTGCGCCGCCCGCAGACTGGATGACGGCCTGCGCGACGCGCTGCTCGCGCAAGTGCGCGCCACGGGCGCCCTCGCCGCCGCCCGCGCAGCCGCCGCGCAGGAAGCCGCCCAGGCCGAAGCGGCATTGCGCATCTTTCCTCCCTCGCAAATCCGCACCGTGCTCATGCGCCTGCCGGAATTCGTCCTCGACCGCAGCGCGTAGTTTTACAGGCGCCAGAGCCGACCATCGAGACCCGACCTTCGAGACCGGCATAGCCCGCTACGGTCTGGCTTCTGACGGGCGCAAAGATCGGTGATCCGCTAAACTTGCCGCGATGACTGACGCAAAAATTCTTCAGGTGACCGCGGAATCGCTTGCTGCGGGCGGACGGGCGGTGGCGCGCGCGGCGGGGAAGGTCATCTTCGTGCCGGGCTTGGCGCCGGGCGACCGCGCGCTGATAGAAATCACCCGCACGCATGCCAGCTATTCCGAGGCGCGGGTCAAGGCGCTCTTCAAGGCCGGTCCCCACCGGGTCGAGCCCGGCTGCGGCCATTTCCCCCGCTGCGGCGGTTGCCAGTGGCTACATGTGAGCGAGGCCGGACAGCTTGAGGAAAAAACCAAAGATCTGCGTGCGCAGCTGCGCCATTTTCCCGCGTTACAGTGGGAACCGCCGCTGGCCGCGGAGAAGGGCGAGCTGCGCACCCGCGTTCGGCTGCATGTGAAGGCCGGACGCCTGGGCTATTACGCACAGGGCAGCCGGCGACTGGAGCCCATCGAAAAATGTCCGGCGATGGCGCCCGAACTCGCGGCCCTGCTGCCCGCGCTGGGGAAATTAGTCGCCCGCTGGTTTGAGGATTATCCCGATTACGGATTGATCGACGACTTGCAGCTGGATCTTGACGGTGCGGGACGGATGACGCTGCTGGTGCGCCTCAACAAAAGCGATGCGGAAGCCGGGCGTCTGCTGCTCTCGGCGGTTTCAAAAAAAATACCCTTCAAGGGCCTCGCCGCCGCGCACGCCGGAGCGTCGAGTCCGCTCGATAGCCGCGGTGATCTTGAATTATCTTATGAATTACCGGGAGGCGAAGCGCCGCTGACCCTCCAGTATTCACCGTTCGCCTTCGTGCAATCCTCGCATGCGCTCAATCGCAAGCTGGTGGCGGTGATGCACGAATGGATCGGCCCGTGCCCGGGGCGCGGCACTCCGCTGAGCGATCTCTTTTGCGGCATGGGCAATTTTTCCCTGCCCTTGGCGGCGGCGGGCTTCGCGGTCACCGCCATTGAGAGCGGCGAACTGCCCATTACCCTGCTGCGGGAAAATGCCAAACGGGCCGGGCTCAAGATTGACGCGCGCACCGGCGACGCCTGCGCCCCGGAACGGCTGCCGACCGGCGGCATCGTGCTGCTTGATCCACCGCGCACCGGCGCGTCCGGCCTGGCCCCGCGATTGAAAGCGAGCAAACCGCGCAAGGTTATTTATGTCTCCTGCGATGCGGCCACGCTCGGGCGGGATCTCAGGGAATTCGCGGCGAACGGCTATGTGCCGCAGCGCGCGCGGCTGCTCGATCTTTTTCCCGGCACCGCGCATTACGAAACCCTGGTCGAATTGCAACCGGAATAATACAGGGGCGGGTCGTCGTCCCGCCTAGCCCCGCCCCTGCAACCTGAAGATAGAAGGAAAATCCAAGGGTTAACTATTTGCGCCGGACATAGGTGACTTCCACGAGCAGCATCGGCTTCTTGTTCGCGGGGATCTCCCACATTTTCCAGGAATAATGATCATCATCAAACCAGTTGCCGACGGTTTTGTATGAGCTCATCTTGCCTGCCATGTTCAAACCCTTGCCCCACATGGTGATCGTCTTGCCGTCCGGCGACGCAGTGCCTTCCATGGGCATCGTCCAGTCTCCCATCGTATCGATCCAGGTCGCGGTGATTTTTTTGCGGCGGAGGTCGTAGCCCTGGATTTCATGTCCGAGAAACGGCTTGCCCATCATTTCACTCTGCAAATCGCAGATATTCCAGAAGCCCCCCATCATCTTGCAGCTCCAGATACCTTTCGATTCCATGGGCGCGGCCATCCCGGGCATGTACATTTTTGCGCTGCTGTCCCAGGTGCCGGACCATTTTTTCATGGCTTCATGCTGCGGCGCGGGCTGGGGCATCGGCGGCATCGCATGCTCGGCGGCGGGCGGATCGCCCGCGCGCAGGGCGAAAGCGCCCGCAATTGCAATCAGGGGCAGTAACGAGATCTTGCTTTGCTTCATGGCAGCCTCCTGAGCTTATTGGAAAAATTTAAGGGGTGATTTGCCGGCCGATTAAGGACTGACAGTTTACACCGCCGCGCATAGTTTTAGGACGAGCTCTTAGGGAAGAATCACGCCTTCGACCAAAACAATTTCTTCATCCCCTGGGGTGTCGCTGCGCGCGATATGCAGCCGGGTGGTGAAGGGCCCGGCGGGCGCGCTGGCCTGGAGGCTGATCTCCAGGACTGATTCATCCGCGCGGGGGGTGCCTTCATGCGTCCAGCGCGCGGACAAAAAGTCCGCATCAATCCTGAGAGCACCCGGCGCGAACGGCGGTTCGCCGGGCAGCGCATGAATGAACAGCCGCCGCACAGGCGCCGTTCCCGCAGTGATATCCGTGCGCTTGACCGGGTTGAAGAAATGGATTTCTCCGGGAAAAATCACCAGCGGCGGGAGATTGCGGATGACCACATCCACGACCACTTCCGGCTGGCGGGGATGATCTGTGGCGATGCGCAGCCGCGCGAAATAAAGGCCGCGACGCGCCAGCGGCCCCACGGCGGCCCAACCCCGCCAGCCGGCCGCCGCGCCGGTGCCGCGATCCTCGGCGGTAAAAGAAAATTTTCCCGCCAGCGTTTCCTCCGCGGGCTCGCGTCCCGGCGTGCGGAGTTTTGCGGCGGCCGCCGGCAGCGGGCTGGTCCGAACTTCTTCCCAGCGCACGCCGCTCACGATGAAGGGAAGCCCGTCCTTGCGCGCCAGCGACAGTTCGCGCCGCAGCGTCTGGCCGGGCGCGAGCGTCAGCAGCAACTGCTGCTCGGGCGGTTCGGTCTTAAAGAATTGCAGCACCCGACCGTGCAATTCCAGCGTGATGAGGACGGCGGGCGCCGCGCCGGCGCTGAGATCGGCGACATAGGAAACCTCACCCAAGCCTCCGATGGGTTCGCTGGTGAGCGTGACCGTCGCGCTTTCCCCGGCCGCGAGTGAAGCGGGAACGCCGGTGACCGTCAGTCCGGCATGGTTCGTCAGCGCCAGTGCGACCGGCTTGCCCAGCGGATTACGCAGGGTGAACGCATGCGAAAGCACCGTACCGGCCGGCTGATCGCCGGCGTCATATTCCGGCTGCGCGCAGAAAACCGGCGGCGCAGGCTCGGCAGCCAGAATACTTCGCTGCCCGCCGGACGAACCCAGGAGGGCGGCCGCCAGTAGCAGTGGAATGATTCGCAGGGCAGAATGC
Source organism: Thermoanaerobaculia bacterium (assembly GCA_043777195.1). Lineage (GTDB taxonomy): Bacteria > Acidobacteriota > UBA4820 > JAYVQF01 > JAYVQF01 > JAYVQF01. Next base: position 7,700 of record JAYVQF010000339.1, on the reverse strand, counting down.
ACCGGGTTATTCTAGTGGGGTGCGTTATGTAAATTTCGCGCAAAATGAGGGATGGATTTTTTCACTGGACGGCGCAAGGCGGAAGGCGGAAGCGTGCGGTGGCGCCTCATCGCCTCCGGCTAGAATAACCCCTGATGGCCCTGACCGGTTATGACCCCTGGCTGGCGCAGAGCGCGCTGGAAGAATCGCTGCTGGGGCAGCTCGATGCGACCCGGCTGCCGCGCCATGTCGCGGTGATCATGGACGGCAACGGCCGTTGGGCGAACAAGCGGGGCATGCAACGCGTGGAGGGGCACAAGGCGGGCGTGGATGCGGTGCGCGACACGGTTGAAACCGCCGCACGGCTGAAACTGGAAGTGCTGACGCTCTATGCCTTCTCCAGTGAAAACTGGCGGCGCCCGGCCACCGAAATCCGCACCCTGATGGCGCTGATCAAACGGTATCTGCACGAAGAACTGGATCATGTGAAGGAAAACGCCATCCGTTTCAATGTCATCGGCCGCACCGATGAATTGCCGCTGCCGGTGCGCCTGGCGCTCAAGCACGCCATGCGCGCGACGGCGGGAAATCGCGGCTTGCTTTTCAATATCGCGCTCAGCTACGGCGGCCGCGACGAGATCTGCGACGCCGCGCAGGCGCTGGTCAATGACGCGGCGAAAAGCGGGAAAAAGACGCGGGTCACGCCGGAAAAACTGGCGGCCCATCTTTACACCGCCGGCCAGCCCGATCCCGACCTCCTCATCCGCACCAGCGGCGAAATGCGCGTGTCCAATTTTCTTCTCTGGCAGATCGCGTACGCCGAGATTGTCGTGACCGAGACCCTGTGGCCCGATTTCCGCCGCCGCCATTTCCTGGAGGCGCTGGTGGCCTTTTCACGCCGCGAACGCCGGCTGGGCAAGACCTCCGAACAGATGCGAGCACGCGGCGATGGAGGCGGCCCGGACGCGTCCGCCGCCGGCCGGGACGCTGACGCGTCCATAGCTGACAAGACTGCGGCCCCCGACGGAAAAGTTCACACCGCGGCGGGCTTGTGAAACGGCGGATTTTCACCGCCCTGCCCCTCGCCGCCTTCGTGCTCGGGGCGCTCTTTTGGGAGCAACCGTGGGGCACCATCGTCCTCACCCTGTTTTTCTGCAGCTACGGCGGTTTCGAGTATTTCCGCATGCTGCGCGAAGCGGGTCACCGGCCGCTCATGACCGAGGGCATGCTGCTGACCATCGCCTTTCTGATTGCCAGTTGCCGGACCGACTTTGACGGACTGGATGTGCTTTTCGCCGCAGGCACCATGGGCGTCCTGATTTCCTGCCTGTTCCGCCGGATTCCGATCACCGAAGTCATCGTGACGACGGCCGGCACGATGTTCGGCGCGCTCTACACCGGCTACCTCGGCGGCTTCATCATTCGCCTGAAAATGCAGGGCAGCGTGCATGGCAGTGAATGGGGCCGCGATCTGCTGCTGCTGCTGTTCATGCTGGTCTGGGCCAGCGACAGTTTCGCCTTGTGGGCGGGGAAAGCGTTCGGAAAAACCCCGCTGGCGCCCACCGCATCGCCGAAAAAAACCTGGGAAGGAGCTTGGGGAGGCGCACTGGGCGCGCTGATCATCGCGGTGCTCCTCAAGGTTCTGCTCATCCGCTCGCTGACCTGGGGCGATGTCGTCATCGTCACCACGATCATCGTGATCGTGGGCGTTCTGGGCGATTTGTGCGAATCGCTGCTCAAGCGCTGCACCAGCGTGAAGGACTCGGGCGGCCTGCTGCCCGGCCACGGCGGGGTGCTCGACCGGATTGACTCCGTGCTGTTCGCCGCGCCGGCGCTCTACTATTATTTTCACTTCGTCATCGCCACCCGCGGAACCGAATTCTGGCCGAACCTGGCGAAACAAATTTTCTTCTGGCGATGAACACGCCCGTCCGGGTTTCAATTCTCGGCGCGACGGGTTCAATCGGCCAGTCCGCAGCGAAAGTCGCGCGGCTTTTTCCAGACCGCGTGAAAATCGTCGGACTGGGCGCCAACGCCAGCGTTGACGCGCTGGCTGAATTGGTTGCGGAGTTCCATCCGGAACTCGTTGCGGTGGGCGATGATAAAGCGCGGAAAGAACTGGCGGCGCGCATTCCCGCGGGAACCCCCATCGTGACCGGCGCGGAGGGACTCCACCGCCTCGCCACCCTCCCCGCCGCCGATGTGATTCTCATGGGCGTGGTCGGCGCGGTGGGCTTGCAGCCGGGTCTCGCGGCGCTGAAGGCCGGGAAGCGCCTGGCGCTCGCCAATAAAGAACCGATGGTGATGGCCGGCGGACTATTCAACGCGGCCGCCCGCGAACAGGGCGGCGAAATCATTCCGGTGGACTCCGAACATTCGGCGCTCTTTCAACTGCTGGCCGGGGAACCGCGCAAAAACATCCGGAGGCTGGTTCTCACCGCCTCAGGCGGCCCCTTCCGCGACACCCCGCTCGCGGATCTCAAACAGGTCACCCGCGCCCAGGCGCTGCGCCATCCCACCTGGGACATGGGCCCCAAGATCACCATTGATTCCGCGACCCTCATGAACAAAGCGCTGGAAATCATCGAGGCGCATTATCTTTTCGGCTTCGGGGCGGAAGAAATTGACGCCGTGATCCATCCCCAGTCGGTGGTGCATTCACTGCTGGAAACCCACGACGGCGCCTACCTCGCGCACTTGGGAAAGACCGATATGCAGGTGCCCATCCAGTACGCTTTTTCCCATCCCGATCGCTGGGCCACCGAGGCCCATCGCCAATCACTCTGGGAAATGGGCCGACTCGATTTTTTTCCGCCTGACGAAAATAAATTCCCTGCTCTGCCGCTGGCGAAACAGGCGCTGGGAGCGGGCGGCGCCGCGCCGGCAATATTTTCCGCCGCCAACGAGATCGCGGTCGAGGCGTTCCTGTCGGACCGCATCACCTATCTGCAAATCGTTGAAACCGTCGCCGCCGTGCTCGATCAGCTGGGCGCCCCGCCCGCCGCTGACCTCGATTCCGTCCTGGCCGCCGACGCCGCCGCCCGCGCCGCCGCCCGCGCCCGCATTCAGAATGGGTAAGGGGTCGTAAAGAAATTTTACGACCCCTGAACGACTCCTTGGCGGACGACTTGAGAGAATTGACTGAAATTTTACGCCATGCTTATTCGGGCGAACTCGCCGCGGCTCTCGCTTACCGCGGCCACTGGCATGCGGTGGCGGATGCGGGCGAGAAGGAAGCCATCCGCAAGATTGAAGCGGAGGAATGGCACCATCGCGAACTGGTGGGCAGGATATTGCACGATCAGGGGGTGAAACCGAGCCGCAGCCGGGAAATTCGGGCCTGGCTGATTGGCAAATCGCTCGGGATGGCCTGCCATGTCGCCGGGTGGCTGGCGCCGATGTATGGCGCGGGTAAACTCGAGCGGAAAAACATCGGGGAATACGAACGGGCTGCGCAGTTTGCGCGGGATTGCGGGCGGACCGACTTGGTCGACTGCCTGCTGACCATGGCTGAAGTGGAGTGGGAGCATGAGCAATATTTCCGCGCCCGGGTTCTCTCCCATCGCTGGGCCGCCCGGCTGCCGATCTGGCCCGCACCGCCGCCAAAGGCATCAATTCGCGAGGCGTTTGCCTCCACCGAGACATGAAGCCGCGGGGGCCATAATTCCATCATGGCTAAAAAATCCGCACATACCGACCGTCTCAACACGCTGCTCAAGGCGGGCCGCCGCCGCCGGGAAATACTCACCAACGGCGTGACCGTCATCAGCGAGGTGATCACCACCCGCCAGGCGGTGAATTTCGGGGTGTGGGTGGCCAACGGCTCGCAGGGAGATTCGGCGGCTGAATCCGGACTGAGCCATTTCCTGGAGCATCTCGTTTTCAAGGGTTCGCCGCGCTACAAGCAGAAGGACATCTCCCATTACTTCGATGCCATCGGCGGTTCGATTGACGCATACACCACGCGCGAATACATCGGCTTCACCTCGGTGTGTATCGGCACCGAATTGAAGAACGCCACCGACCGTCTGTTCGACATGGTGCTGGAGCCGATTTTTCCCAAAGGGGAATTGGAAAAGGAACGGCTGGTGATCGTCGAGGAATGCAAGATGAGCGACGACAACCCCGAGTCGCGCATCTATGACATCCAGTATGAAAAAGCCTTTCCCGGCACCGGCCTGGGTCGCCCTATCCAGGGCTATCTCGACACGGTGACGAAGATCGACCGCGCCACCGTGATGCGCGGTCATCGCGCCAAATTCACCCCCGGGCAGCTGATCGTCGCGGCGGCCGGCAACTTCGACGCTGACGCGTTTCACCGGCAGGTCGAGAAATATTTTGGCGGGCTGAAACGCACCGCCGCCGCTCCGGTGGAAGCCCAGGCGCCTGTGAAACCGTTTGTTGCGGTAGATGAAAAATCCGATCTCACGCAATCGCACCTGCTCATCAGCTATCCCGGCCTCGCCATGAGCGACGAACGGCGCTGGGCGGCGATCGTGGTGGACAACGCGGTGGGCGGAACCCTTTCGGCCCGACTCTTTCAGAACCTGCGCGAGAAACGCGGACTCTGTTATTCCACCTATTCCAACGCCGCTTTCCATGCCGGCACCGGCCTGTTCAGCTTTTACGCCGCGACTTCCAAGGCTCGCACCGACGAAGCGCTTCGCCTGCTGGGCGAGGAGATTCGCAAACTGCGCCGCAACGGCATCACCGCAGATGAGGCGGCGCTTTCCAAGAAGAATCTCATCGGCCGCACCCTGTTGTCGCTCGACTCGCTGGCCGGCCGTCTCACCCGCATGATCATGAATGAGATCGCTTTCCGCCAGCAGATTCCGCTGGCGGATGTGCTGGAGAAAATCGAAGCCGTTTCGGTGAAAGAAATTCAACGGCTCTGCGCCGAACTTTTTCCTCGCGGCCAGGCCGCCCTCACCGCCGTCACGCCGCCCGGCGCGATCGGCGTCAAAGAACGCGAATCATTCGCCCGGTCGCTGAATTGACTTGTCGCAATTGACTTGCCGGCTGCGTTAAAATCACGCCATGAAAATCAATGCTTTGCTTCCCGGATTTTTGTTCGCGGCGTCGTTCGCCCTCGCGGCGGGCGCGCCCCGAATTGAAATCTCCGACAAAAATTGGAACGCCGGGGCGGTGGCGCCGGGCGCGACTGTCCGCCACAGCTTCACGGTGAAAAACACGGGGGATGCCCCGCTCACAATCCTGAATGTAAAACCTGGGTGAGGCTGCACGGCGCCGGATTTCACCCGGACGCCCATTCCTCCCGGTCGGGAGGGCACCATTACCCTGGAAATTCACACGGGCGGCGAAGGCGATTTCACCAAGAGCGCGGCCGTGCAAAGCGACGACCCCGCGCAGCCGTCCGTTGACATCTCCATCCAATTTTCCAGCCACCCGCTGGTTCATCTCAGCAATGACCGGCTGTTCGCCCCGGCGATTGTGACCGGACAAAAATTCCGGCTGGCGCCGGTGCGGTTGGAATCCACCAACCCGGCGCGACCGCTCGGGAAACCCGCCGCCGTCAGCGACCGCCCCGACTTGAAGCCGGTCCTGCGAGAAATTAAAAAAGGGCTTCTGTATGAACTCAGCGCCGAATATTCCGGCAAGGACGCGCCGGGCAGCCATCTGAATGGAAACATCACCGTCACCACCGGCTTCACCGAACAGCCGGAGATCAAGGTGGGCTACACGCTGGTGATCATCGACCGCGTGCGGGCTACGCCGGCGGCGATTCAATTCGGCCTCGTTTCCAGGAATGACCTGGCCTCACGGCCGGAAGCGTTCGCGCGCACGATTCAGATTGATTATCCGGGCGGCGACGGCCGGAAACTCGCGATCAAAAAAATAAGCGCCGATTCCCCGGCACTCACCTGGACGCCGAATCTGCCGTCTGCGAAAAGCGCTCACTCCGACTTCACGCTCCGCTTGAGCCCCGAGGCCCCGGTCGGAGAATTTCGCGCCACCCTCCTCATCCAAACCGGTGACAGCAAGATGCCCTTGCTGAAAATTCCGGTCTCCGCCACCATCCAGCCTTGAGTGTCTTGAACGCACCGGCGAAGTCCGTTCGCTTCAGCGCCGCGCCGCTCGTTCTTTCCGATGCCGATCCCGATGCCGATGCCGGCCTGCGCGCGGCGCTGGAAATCGCCCTGGCCGGTGCGGAATCTGCACCCCTAAGCCGGCACTGGACAGCGATGACGGCCGCGCGGCAGAGCCGGTTCCTCGCCGCAGCGCGCGGACGCATGCCTGACGCGGTGCTGGCGCTGGAGGCGGTCTGGTCGCCCCACAATCAGGCGGCGGTCGTGCGCACCTGCGACGGCCTCGGCATCGGCGAACTTTGGCGCAGCGGCCGGTCCGAATTCCGGCCGGATTCCACCGTGGCGATCGGTGCCGAGCGCTGGGTGGAGCGTAGGGAATTCGCCGATGCGACCGCGCTCGCAAATGCCGCCCAACGGCGCGGTCTGCGCCTGCTCGCCAGCGATCTGAATCCCGCCGCCCGCCCGCTGCATGAATTCGATCTCACCGTCCCGGTGGTGTTGCTGCTCGGCAATGAACATGACGGGGTTTCCCCCGAGGCGCGCGCCGCCGCCGATGGAATTTTTTATCTACCCATGGCGGGTCTGAGCCAAAGCTTCAATGTTTCGGTCGCCGCCGCAATGGCGGGTTATGAACTGCGCCGCCAGCGCCTTCTGAGGCGCGGACAAAGTACCCTTGGGGTGCGCCGCCAGCGCGAACAAACGGGCATCGGCTTGCGATCGAGTGACGAAATCGCCAGCACACGATTACTCCGCTGGCTGGCGGATGAAGCACGGCGGGAACGGCTGGAACATCAGCTTTCCCCGGCTGTGCCTTCTCCCTTGTAATTTCACAAGCGCCGCAGCCTTTAGAATTACGCCATGGCCGACCGTCCCCAAACCATCGCGCTGCTCACTGATTTCGGCGCCCGCGACTCCTATGTCGGGCAGCTGAAGGCCTCCATCGCCGCAGTCGCGCCGGGCGCGTCGCTCCACGACATCACCCACGAAGTTCCCGCCTACGACATTGAAGCGGGCGCGTTTTTGCTGCACACCAGTTACCGCGTCTTTCCCAAGATGACAATTTTCATCGCGGTGGTGGATCCCGGCGTGGGCGGGCCCCGCCGCCCCATCCTGATCTGCACCGATGATTATTATTTCATCGGCCCCGACAACGGGATTTTTTCCTATATCTACGATACCGATTTTGTATACCGCACCATTCACATCACCGCCGAGCATCTTTTCCGCCAGCCGGTCAGCCGCACTTTTCATGCGCGCGACATCTTCGGCCCGTCGGCCGCCTGGATGGCGCGCGGCACGGACTCGGCCAACTTCGGCGAGATCATCACCGATCCCTTGAAATTGGAGCTGAAAAAGCCGCGCGCACTGGGCGCCAAGCTGATGAAGGGGCAGGTGATGTGGGTGGATCGCTTCGGCTCCCTCATCACGAACATTTCAGTCGAGACCGCACAGCGCATGGCGGACGCGAACCCCGGCAAAAAATTGCAGCTGATGGTCGGCGCCGAGGAAATCACGGTGGATCTCACCGGCGGATTTTCCGGCAATGCCGGCGACAAGGTCAGTTACGCCGGATCCGGCGGCTATCTCGAGATTGCCTGCGTCCGCCAGAGCGCGGAAAGCGCCATGCAGATCACCCGGGGCAAGGAAGTCGCGCTGGCCGTGGAAGGCTGATCC
>JAYVQF010000338.1:0-3631 GCA_043777195.1 Thermoanaerobaculia bacterium | reverse complement strand
GCGTGGCCGAAATTCACCTTGTTGGCGTAGAGCTCCAGAATCTGCTGCTTGGAATAGGTTTTTTCAAGGCGGATGGCCAGCGCCATCTCCTTCAGTTTTCGGCTGATGGACCGTTCGTTCGAGAGAAAATAATTCTTGGCCAGCTGCTGCGTCAGCGTGGAGCCTCCGGCCGGCCGTTTGCCGCGCAGCAGATTCCACACCACGCCGCGCACCAAAGCCTTCGGTTTGATCCCTTTGTGGTTGAAAAAATCGGCGTCCTCCACGGCGATCAGCGCAGTAAAAAAATAAGGCGAGATCTGTTCATAACGGACGAGGAACCGCCGCTCCTCGCCAAAGCTCTGGATGGGATTGCCCGCGTTATCCAGAACCCGGGTGATAACCTTGGGCGGATCCATCGTCACCGGCGGCAACGAGCGCACAATGCGCACCGCGATCACATAGCCGGCGAGCGAGCCGATGCCGGCCGCCAACGCCAGCCCGATCGCGATGCGGCGCAGCCAGACGCGCGGCCAGACGAAGGCGGCGCGGGGCTTCTTCGGCGGATCAAAATCAGGCATGCGTGGATTTTAGCGGCTGGCCGGCAGTACCGCGGTGCTGGAAACGCAAGCATCGCCTTCGCGTCAGCTCGCCCCGAGCTGCAACTTCAGGCACAGGCCGAACAGTCCCGTCAAATAAATCCAGCACAGGCTGAAAACAATATGCACCGCGGTTTCAAACGATTTGCCGCGCCACAGCGCGCGGTCATAAACAAACCACTGGCAGTAGAGCCGGACTCCCCAGAAAATCGCCAACCCGCCCGCCACCGGCGCGCCGAGCGGGTTCGGGGTCGCCAAGAGCGGCGCCCAACCGAGCGCCAGCCCGCCCATCAGGCCCACGGTCAGCGCGATGAAGAAGGCGTGCACCAACAGAACCTGGCGGTTGAAGGGGGAGAGCCGCGCGGATTCCTCGCGCCAGTGAAAATGCTTCGCGATGGGCGCATGCGCGAGGGCCAGCGCGATGAGCAGCGCGCCAGCGAAGCGCAGGTTCAGCAGCAACGGCGTCATGGTTTCCTCCAGAGAAAAGCCCGCACGAAGGGGGTGAAGAATTCTGATTTTTCAGCGCGCAAGCCCGCGAACAGTGCGCAGCGCCGCCATTCCCGCTCCGGAAGGAAATGAAAAAAGCCGGGGCCGTAAACCATAAAATTATTCCAGTCGCGCAGATGCTCAACCAGCAGCAGCTGGCCGCCTGGTGCCAGCGCCCGGGCCAGCTCGATGAAAAACGCCTCCCGTTTGTGGCGATCACGAATTTCATGCAGGGCGAAAATCGCCAGAACCGTGTCGCAGGCGCCGGCTTGCGCGGGCATCAGCGGAACGGTTGGCGCCGCGCCCTCGGACCGCTGTTCTTTTCGCGCCCGGCGATTCGACCCGCCGCCCACGCCCGGCAATTCGTAAATGTCAAACACCGGCAGTTCGGTCGGCGGCAGCTGGCGCGCGAGTTGCCCCTGTGTCGAATCAAATGCCGTCTGGATGAGCAGCCAGCGCCCGGGCGGCGCCACCAGCCAGCCCGGCAGCCAGGTCCAGGCGGTCAAAGGCGAGCGGTCATACACCCAATGCGAGGCGGCAATCGAAGCCAGTGTCCAATAGCCGGCGGCCAACAGGATCAGCAGGGCGATCGCTCGGATGGCATCGGTATGCGACCCGAAAAAAACCAGGAGGCATGCCGCGCCAAGACTGAGCGCCGACAGATAGCTCGGCCAGTTGAAGCGGATGATCCGCAGCGCACCAACCCAGGACGCCGTTGCATCTTGCCGCGCCGCGCTCATCGCACCTCCGGCGGCAATTTTTCAATCTCGCCGCGCCGCCAGCGATAGGAAATGTTTTCAATGTAAAAGGCATTGGCCAGTAGCGGTTCTGCCTGTGAGAACGGCGCTTGTTTGAAAAAACTGGCGGACGCCACGGTCACCGCGACCGGCCGGGGCGTCCAGTTTTCACGCACGCCCTGGACACTCACCAGCGAATGGCTGGCCGCTTCGTACTCAAAGGTGAAGGGCAGGGGACCGGCGAATTGCCGGGCGGTCTGCCAGTCCGGAAAGGGCGAGCCCGCCGGCGGCGCGGCGGGTTCATGGGTAAGATCGGCGATCAGCGCAAGATCCGCCTCGCCGTTCGGGGTATGAATGGAAAGCGACAGCCGCTCAGCGGTTCGCTGCGCTTCCACGCGGCACAGCCGGTATTTGTAGTGAGTCAGCAGATTTCCCACGAAAGCCATGGCGCGGCTGTCGGTGTCGCTGCGCAAGATGCGCAAGCCGCGCAGCACTTGTCCCGATGGCTTGATGCGGCGAGCAAAGATTCGGTAACCCGAGAGGAAAAAATCTCGGCCCAGGAAACGCGGGAAACCCGCCGGTCGCAAGGCGCGGGTCTGCACCAGCGCGATGGCGAGAAACCCGAAGTCGCCATGGGTATCGAGCGTCAACCCCGGCGGCAGCAGCGGTTTCAGCAACGCCTGCGGAAAGGCGTAGGTCAGCACCAGTGAATAGGTGAAATGCGCCCGGATCGGGAGCGGGTGGCGCTTGATATGGGCGAACATGGCGGGTGGCCTACGCCAGTTCCGAAGGTTGCATCGGCGCAACTGCGGGCCGACTCCAGTAAAAAGCGAGCAGCAGCAGAACGGCGTTGGCGAGCGGCATCAAGACCGGAAACAGCAGTAAGTCGCGCGCCCGCCAGAGCTCCAGGCTGTTCATGGTGACAAGAACGGCGGCCTGCGCCATGAAGCACGCGCGCCGGCCCCGGCCGCTGACGATCCACAGGGCCATGCCGATTTCCGCCAGGCCGATCAGCCGGGTGATCGGCAGCGAATCGCCCGCTCCGAAAAAACGCGCGACGATCAGCTGGTGCCGGGGTACCAGGCCCAGCAGTTTCGCGCCCAGGCCATTCGCCAGCCAGACGGTGGCGAGCAATATTGTGGCGATCCGTCGAATCGAGGGAGAAAGCGCGGCGCGCAGGGAAAACGATGAGAGGCAGGGCATAATGAAGCGGACGGTGCCGGAGTTTCTATGTTCCGGCCGTCAAGTTGTTTGCGCGCCGTGCCGTTATTTCTGCGGCGTGCGCGGCGCGATGATCTGGCTCAATACATCCGGCGTTCCGGGAATGCGTTCGAGACGGGGATAGCGGGGGCCGTCTTGGTATTGCAACGAAAACACCCGGAAAAATTCGCCGTTGCGGGCGAGGAGGTCGAGGGCGCCGCCATTCTTGGTGTCCTTGATCGCCTGGGCCAGCCGCTCATCGGACAGCTTCCGCCCGTTGACGGCGATGAGGGTCATGCCCGGCGCCAGGCCCGCCTTGGCCGCGGGGGATTCGGGCAGGACATCCGAAAGTTTGCCCTCGTCATCCAGCCCGAAGCCGAGCGAGGCGTAATAGCCATGGGATTTACGCGACGACTCGCGCGCCTTGGTGTATTCGTTGGGCGTATCGCCGTAGCTCAGCCGCCAGCCTGCCATCTCGATACCCTGGAGCGGGGCATGATTGCCCAGTGCGTTCAGCCGGCCGTTCAGGAGCTTCTTCCAATCGTAGGGCTGCACGAGGTTGAGGGCGGCGAACACATCGTCCGCCGTGTAGGGCTTCACGAGCGGCCCGCTGTCGGTTCCGCCATGAAAAAT
>JAYVQF010000337.1:0-3654 GCA_043777195.1 Thermoanaerobaculia bacterium | reverse complement strand
AGCGATGTCTCCATGACCGGCGAGATCACCCTGCGCGGCCGCGTCCTCAAGATCGGCGGGGTCAAGGAAAAAACCCTCGCGGCTTACCGGGCCGGCATTAAGGAAGTGATCCTGCCGCGCGAGAACGAAAAGGAAATGATCGAAGATGTGCCGCCCGAGGTGAAAGCCGCCATTCGTTTCCATTTCGTGGACAATCTCGATCAAGTTCTCGCCATCGCCCTCGAGCGGCCGGTCAGCCCGCTGCCGCCCCCGCCGGTCGTCGAAGCCACCCTGCCGATCCAGCCGGCGTAAGCCGGAGCGGAATCGGCGGGCGATCCGGATCGCTAAGGGCGGGGAGGCACACCCCGTCGTTTAGCTTTGTCTTTTAGCTTTTTAGTGCGCCTGCGAATCGGTAATAATTCCCCCGCGCCCGCCTCCTGCGTGCGCGTGAGGTCATCATCATGGAAGACGCTGCGCTGCTTAGGAAAATGGAGCTGTTTCACGGCCTCTCCTCATTCGAGGTGGTGCAGGTCTCGAAACGGATCGGCCACCGCAAAGTGGCGGCCGGCGAGGTGGTCATCGAGGACGGCTCGTACGGCGGTTCGCTCTTCATCGTGCGTTCGGGCCATCTCGTCGCGTCAATCGCGCGTAAGGACGGCCGCGAGGTGTTGGGGGAATTCAGTCCGGGCGATCATTTCGGCGAGATCGCGCTGATCGACAACGGCCCGCGCTCGGCCGAAATCCGCGCGGCCAGCGCCAGCGAACTTTTGGAATTCACCCGCGAGGATTTTCAAGCGGTGCTGGCGTTTTCCAACGATCTCAAGTTGAAAATTTATGACAACCTACTGCGCGAACTCTGCGTCAAAATCCGCCGCACCAACGACCGCATGCTGCAATTGTTATAGCCCGTTGTAGCCCGTCGTCGCCCGTTGTCGAGAGGCTCATTCAGCCGAAATTCCGGTTCGGATCGCAGCATAACGCAAGCCACTGATTCAGTGGCGCTCGGGGGGCGGGGGCGCTTGCCGCTTTCGCGGCAAGCGCCTGCGGATTTTGGTGGACTGCCGATTCCCGGGAGAAAACAGGCCCGGCTGAATCGCGGCAGAAATTACGCCGCCGCTTTCTTGTTTTTAAGGTAATCACCCGTCGCGCTGGCAGTCGGCTTCATGGTGCTGTCGCCCGCTTTCCAATTGGCCGGGCAGACTTCGCCGGTCTTGGCGGTGGTCTGGAAGGCCGCGACCAAACGCAGCACTTCATCCACATTGCGCCCGACGCCGAGATTGTTGACCATGGAGCTTTGCAGCACGCCCTTGTCGTCAATGATGAAGAGTCCGCGCAGGTCGATGCCCGCCGCTTCCATCAGGACGCCGTAGTCGCGGCCAACCGTCTTGGTGAGATCGGCAAGCAGCGGGAAGGCGAGATCACCCAGCCCGCCCTTGTCGCGCGCGGTCTGGATCCAGGCGAGGTGGGAGAATTTGGAATCCACCGAGCAGCCGATCACTTCGCAACCGAGCTTCTTGAAATCGGCCATGCGGTCGGAGAAGGCGGTGATTTCGGTGGGGCAGACGAAAGTGAAGTCAAGGGGGTAGAAGAACAGCACCACCCACTTGCCCTTGTAATCGTCGAGGCTGATGTCCTTGAACGCATTGTCAATGACCGCGGTGCCCTTGAAACAGGGGGCGGTCTGGCCAACTTGCAACATGATGTGACTCCTAAGAAAAATTTGGATTTAGTTTGAGGATCGCAGTGAAAGCCGGAGAGTATTTGCCTGCGGAGCGTGCCCGCGGCACGCCGGCGTGTTAGCGCCGCAGGAATAAGGAAGTTTAACAAACGCCAGTCAGGAAAATTCCGCGCCCGAGAACCGTCATTGCGCCGGACGCGTGAGCGTTCGGAATCTTTGGACGAAGCAATCGGGTGGATCCGGCGCGGTGCCGAAGGCGTCACCTTCCGTAAATGTTCATATGCCGCAACCGTTCGATCCGCTTGTTGATGTCCGGGTGGCTGGCGAAAAGTTCCGCAAAAGAGGAGCCCAGGCGCGTCGGCGCGATCATCAGGTGCGCGGTGGCCTGATTGCCGGGCATCACCAGCCCCTGCGTTTGCGTGTCGCGGATTTTCTCCAGGGCGCTGGCCAGTCCTTCGGTGGAACCGGACAATTTCGCGCCGTCTTCGTCAGCGCCATATTCGCGCGAGCGGGTGATCGCGAGCTTGACCAGGGTGAATACGATCGGCGCGACCAGCGCCCCGACCAGCATCAGCAGCGGATTGCCGCTCCGACGCCGGCCGTCAGAGCCGTAGCCGCCATAGTAAGACAAATGTGAAAGCATGCTCACCGCCATGGCGAAGCCCGCGGCGATGGTGCCGGTCAGCATGTCGTAATTCTTGACATGGCTCAATTCGTGACCCAGCACGCCCTTGAGTTCCATTTCATTGAGCACCGACATGATGCCGGTGGTGACGCAGACCACCGCGTGCGAGGGATTGCGACCGGTGGCGAAGGCGTTGAGCGCGGGGGAATCCACGATATAGACCTTCGGCATGGGAATCTGCGCGCGCGCCGCCAGCTCCTCGACAATGTAATACAACTTGGGCGCCTCCGCCTGAGTCACCTCGCGGGCGTTGTATTGGCGCAGCACCATGCCGGCGGAAAACCAGTACATGAAGAAATTGATGGCCATCGCGGCGGCGAAGGCGATGATCAGCCCGTTGCGGCCGGCGAACATCGCCCCGAAGCCCATGAAGAGGCCGGACATAAGAACGAAGAGCCACAGGGTTTTGAAACGGTTGGCCATGGGACGGGTAACTCCGGATGCCGAGAATAATTGCCCGAAAATAATTACAGAGAAATAATTTTACGGCCCGCCGGGCCGGGAGTTTTCGCAGTTAGAACCGCCAAGATCATGCGCCCTGCCCATGAATACGGCGTGACCCGCATCACGGCGAGGGAGGGCGATCAGGGTCATAATCACCGGCCCGCGCCAATCTTTCAACCGTTGCCGGCATCCGCCGCGCTCAGGAGCCCCGCATGAAATTTCGCATCTTCTCAACCTTGTTCCTCCTGCCCGGCGCATTCGCCGTCTGCGCGGCCGACGGGCGGATTCCCATTGCATCAGCGCCTTATACGATCAGCGCACCTGGAGCTTATTACCTGACCCGGGATCTGAATGGCGCGGGGGGAACGGCGATCAACATCAGCGCCTCACCCGTCACCCTGGATCTGAACGGTCACGCCATCACCAACACCGTCAACGCGGTTATCGCGACCGATCAGGCCCAGATCACGATCCGCAATGGCACGATCAACTCCACGGGCCGCGGGGTGTACCTGACAATAACAGCGGCCGTGAGCCGTTCCAGTTACCGGGTGGAAGATTTGACGCTCTCGGGCGGCGGCATCGTGATCACGAATGCCGTCGCCAATCCCATGGAAATCCGGATTGCACGCAACGCCATCACCGGTTCCGTGGGCGGGATCGTACTCGTCCGCGCGAACGCGGGCCACATCGACGACAATCTGGTGAACAGTTGCATCGGCAATCCTGCCGTGGATGTGAGCAACTCCTCGAATCTCGACATTTCCCGCAAAGGCATATCCCCTTAGCTCAAGTTACTACGACCTGTTGTATGGAAGGACTCAGTGACCCGCCCACCAGTCTCCGATAGGTAACAGGCTCGATCGAA
>JAYVQF010000336.1:0-3655 GCA_043777195.1 Thermoanaerobaculia bacterium | reverse complement strand
CGAGATGGCGCGCGGAGTAGGCGGGCGCGGCGGATTGTTTGTAGCTGCCCTCCTGCTCCTCGTCAATCACGATGAGGCCGGGATTGAAGGGGGCAAAGACCGCGGAGCGCACGCCGCAGGCCACCGTGAAGTCGCCGGTGCGCACGCGTTCCCACGCGGCCGCGCGCGCGCCGTCGGCCATCTCCGAATGAAAGACGGCGACGCGCTCGCCGAAATTCGCTCGCAGCCTGGCGAGTGTTTGCGGCAACAAATTGATTTCCGGCACCAGGAGCAACCCGGGCCGTCCGGCTTTTGCCGCGGCGGCGAGCGCGGCGATGAAAACCGCGCTCTTGCCCGAACCAGTCGGCCCGGTGAGGAGAAACTTGCGCGCTTTTTTTTCCTCCACGGCGGCGGTAATTGCCAGCGCCGCAGCCTCCTGTTCCGCATTGAGTTGCTCGGGCCCCGCCTCCGCGGCGAGTGCGCCCGCGCCATCCCACTGCGCCGGACGGCGATCGGCTTCGAGATGTCCACTGCGCAGGAGCGCCGGCGCCAATGTATGGGCGGCGGGGAATCGCGCATACAAATCAATCTGCCGATGCCACGCGAAGCCCATGAATTCCCGCAGCGACGCGGCGCGCTTTTGCCGGGGCGCCAGGGGCGCGGCTGAATCATTCCAATGCAACCATCGTTCCAGGCCGGTCGGCGCGGGCCGGGTGTCGGTTTGCGCCACCCAGCCGCCCGCAATCAGCGCGGGCAATTCCCGTTGGCACCAGGCGGCGCCGAGCGCTTTTTTGATTTTAACGAATGGCACAGTGCCCGAACGCAAATGCGGCTTGAGCGCCAGCAGCGAGAGCGGTTCGGCCCCCGCGAATTTTGTAAGGCGCAGCCAGCGGCCCGGCGCGCCGCGCCGTTGCGGTGGCAGCGCCAGCGCGAGGAGAAGGCCGGGCGGCGTCATGAATTCGGCGGCGGCGCTGAGCAGCGCCTCGCGCCATTCGGGCCGCAGGCCGTCCGCGGCGAGTCGCATCGTCACCGGCTTCAAGCCCTCCGGCGCCGACTTGAATTCCCGCAGCCCCGTCACCACCCCCAGTGCCGTGCGCGTTCCGAGCGGCACCCGCACCACATCGCCCGCGGCCAGCGCCATGCCATCCGGCACGCGGTAGGTGAGCGCCCGGTCCAGCGGCGCCATGACGATGACCTCTGCGAGAAGTGCGGGCATGAGGGGGAATGATAGGGCAGGGGGACTGAGGGAAGGATGCGTGACCGGTAAACTTCGCGCAATGCTAATTATCGGCATCACCGGCTCGATCGGGTCGGGGAAATCCCTCGCCTCCCGTTATTTTGCCGAGGCGGGCTGCGTGGTGTCGGATGCCGATGCGTTGGCGCGCGCGCTGACCGAACCGGGCGGCGCGGCGATGCCCGGGATACGCGCGGAATTTGGCGAAGGCGTGATTGCACCCGATGGCTCGCTCGATCGCGCCGCCATGCGCGCGCTGGCCTTTCGCGACCCGGAAGCAAGGACGCGGCTGGAGACGATTCTTCATCCCCGCATCATCGCGGCGCGGGCGGCGATGCTGGAAGAGCTGGCGGTTTCAGAGCGGCGCAGCGGCAGCGAGATCACCTTCGTGTCTGAAGCGGCGCTATCGATTGAAGCGGGATTGGCAGGGGAATTCGATCATCTGATTGTCGTCAGTGCGCCGGATGAATCGCGCCACGCCCGCGTCAGCGCCCGCGACCCGCACGGAGCGAATAATTTTTCGCGCATCGACGCCACGCAGATGGCGCAGACGGAAAAATTGCGCCATGCTGATTGGGAAATCGTGAATGACGGATCAACGGAGCAATTGCGGGAAAGTGCGCTCACCGCGCTGCACGAACTCAAACGGCGCGGCACCACTCTGCGCCAGTCGCCCGCTGCCGTGCTGCTGGCATTGCTGCCGCCGCCTGCGCCCGACTGCGCGCATGAATTGACCTGGAGCAAAAATTTCACCTCTGCGCCGGAACCCTGGATGCGAATCTCTCTCAAGCTGTCGACGGGCGGGATCTCCGAAATCACCGGCCCAGCCGCTAACGAAGCCGCCAGCGAAGCCGCGCTGCTCAATGCCCTGCTGCGTCCCCATGCTGGCAATTCGCCCACTGCGGACATCGCCGCTGCCCCGCCGCGCTGGGAATTCCTGCCGCATGCTCCGCCTCGTTCCGCCGCGGATGCACGGGGCGTCGTCCGGGTGACGGCGCGGCGCGGGCAGTCGGCGGGGCACGAGTGGGGCAATTACCGGCGGGAATTCTTTCTCTCATGAGCCGCGTCCCCGTCGCAAAAAAAACATCGCCCGTGGCGGAGGAAAGCGCGCTGGTGCTCACCACCCACAGCCGGATTCTGACGGTGCTGCATCGGGAAACCGAACTGCAGGTCACGCTCGCCGGGCGCATGCAGAAAGACGGCAACGCGGCGCCGGCGGCGGGCGACCGCGTGCGCCTCACCCAGGTTAAAGGGGGGGCGGGCGACGAATGGCGGGTGGCCGGGCTGCTGCCGCGCACCACCCGCATGGCGCGCGGGGACGAGGAGAACCGCACCCCGCAAGTTCTCGCCGCCAACGCCGAAATCGCGGTGGTTATTCTTGCGCCGCAACCGCTGCTCGATTTCAACTGGGCCGAGCGCCTGCTGCTGGGCGCAAAGGTCGGGGGCTTGACGCCGCTGCTGCTCATCAACAAGGGCGATCTCCTGGACGATGAAGATTTGCTCGACCGCGCCGACTATCTGAAGGCGATCGGCCAGGACTGGCTGCTCACTTCCGCGCGCACCGGCACCGGGCTGGATGAACTGCGCGCCCGTCTGGAGGGCCGCACCGCCTGCCTGCTCGGCCATTCCGGCGTCGGCAAATCCTCGTTGCTCAATGTCCTGCTGCCCGGCACCGACGCCAAGACCGGCACCATCAACCGTATTGGTTACGGCAGTCACGCCACCAGCGCCGCGCAGTTTCATGCGGGGCCGAGTTTCAATCTCATTGACCTCGCCGGCCTGCGCGAATTCAGCCTGCGCGGCCTGCTGCGCGCGAGCGAACTCCCCGAATATTTCCCCGAGCTTGCCGACGCGCGCCACCGTTGCCGTTTCCGCGACTGCGCCCACGCCAGCGAACCGGGCTGCGCGGTGCTGGCGGTACTGGAAACCCTCGACCCCCGCCGGCAAAGCCTGTTCGGGCAGTTTCAGAAAGAGTTGGCGGAGACAGGATGAAACGGGAACGCTGTGATCCACCCCCGATTTTCTTGGACACGAAATAAGACAGAATGGCTGACAAACCCACCTGGCTTGGAGAAATAGTATGTATATAAAAAGGCTAAAACTGAAACTATCATTCTTGGAGTTGTTGACTGGAATAGCCCTGAGTCCGCTCACGATATGGATTGGAAATCACTATATTGCGAATGGATGGGGTTATCCTCTACCGCTGAAAATACTTGCAACTATCTATGTCTTGCCTGAACTAATGTTAAGTATGGCCATTGGAATCTTTACCGGATCATGGCATATAGATCAAGGTGGATCAGTTGATTATGCCATTGGAGTGCTCATTGCAAGTATATATAATACGCGAATTTCACTACCAAGTGCAACACTTGAAGGCGCAGTATAGCGGTGCTGGGTAGAAGCGTGGGGATGATCGCCCCCAAGCCCGCTCCGCTG
>JAYVQF010000335.1:0-3660 GCA_043777195.1 Thermoanaerobaculia bacterium | reverse complement strand
CTGTGGCCGCTGTAGCCGCGAATGAGTCCGTCCTCATTGAACACCCAGACGGAGGTGCCCAGCCCGAAAGCCTGCTGCGGCGGCACCGTGACCTTGCGCTTCCAGCGAATGCCGCCGCCGCGCCGGCCGCTCCAGTAGCGGAGCCGGTCTTTGTCGAGGCTGACAAAGCCATCCGGCGTCGCGCCGCGAAAATCGCCCGGCGGCGGCGGCGAAGCGCGCAGGCCATCCCGCGCCCGGATGAATGCGTCGTCATTGAGCAGCCACAAGTCTTCGCCACTTCCGCCCAGCGCCTGGGCAGGCCGCCATTGCGCGGAATTATCGAGTAGCGACCGCGCGCCCTCCGGGGTCACGATCCACGGCTGCGCGCCGGGGCCCAGGGTCATCGCCTTCACGCGGCTGGAGACCGGCAGCAGGCGGTCGGCGGTGAGACCGATTTCAAGAACGCCGCCCTCGGCCACCTGATACAAGCCCCCGGCGCCGGCGAGAATTTCGCGCGTCGGCATGACGCTGCTGTCGCGCTCGGATTGAACTGCGCCATCGGCATCCAGATAGCGGATGTGAGCCGGAGCGCCGGCCATGACCGCCCACCCCGCCCCGGCTGGCCAGGGCAGCAGCGTCAGGCCCGCGCCTTCCAGCGGCACCGATCGCACCGTCTTGAGGGCGGGAGGTTGCGGCTCGGGCGCGGGTTTGCGGACGCAGGCTGCGGCGGCGAGCAGCGGCACGAGGGCGGCGGCCCGGAGAATTTTCATGATGCGTGTGATGGGACAGCCCGGTTCAGCCGTCCCGGAGCGCGGAAATCCGTTCGGTGACGCCCCGATATGCATTATTCTGCGCGGCAATTTCTTCAAACAACGAGAGCGCGCCTTCGCGGTTGCCCGCCTGTTCCAGCGTGTCGGCCTCTTCATAGCGCAGCGCCAGCTTTTGTTCGCCGCTCAGGGTGTCGTGCTTGAGCGCCTCGCGGTACCACTCGATCGCCTGCTCGAGCTTGCCCTCTTCGCGCAAACAGACGCCCATCATGGAAATGGATTCCAGAAAATACTGCGGCGAACGCATGCAGTACTGAAATTCATTGCAAGCGTCGCTGAGCAGGCCCATTTCTTTGTAGGCGATGCCGAGGTTGTAATGCGTGGAATAATCTTCAGCGTCAACCTGCGAATCCACGCCTTTTTTGAAATCGGCGAGGACTTCGTCAAAACTCATCTCTTCGGGGGCCTTGCGCTGGGCGCCGAAGAGATCGTCGCCGTCGGTCTCTTCACCGATGCCGGAAAGCGCGGCCTCAAGATCGGCGGCGAGATCGACAAAGTCTTCGGTTCCTACGCTGGATGCCGCAACCGGTTCGCCGGGCAGGAGGTCGTCCATGTCCAGCATGCCGCTCTTGGCGGGTGCTGTTTTTTCAGGCGGGGACGCGGGTGCGGGAGCGGGTGCGGGAGGCACCGCTTTAGGCTCAACTTGCGAGTGCTTTCGAGGAGCGCTTGCGGCGGCGTTTGTCAACGCCGATTCCGGCTCCGCGACAACTTCCACTTCGAGCGCTTCCGGGGCGGCCGGTTCGAATTCCACGGCCGCCGCTTCCGGCGCGGCGGTTTCCTCGAATGTCATCATTTCCGGCGATTCTGCAGGGGCATCGACCGTGAAAGCAGGCTCTGATTCGGGCGATGACTCAGGCAAAGGCATGGCGTGGGAGATTGCCGCCTCCTGATCCGCTGCTTTCTCCGTAGCTTTCACCGCGAGCTTTGCTGCGTCCGTGAGGGCGGCGGCCGGCTGGGTCTCTTGGAGTCCCGGCTGGGCGCCGCTCAGGCGGGCGGCGAGTTCCGCGACTTTCGGATTCGCGGGATTGATGGCCAGTGCTTCATCCAGCAGCGAAGCGGCGCTCTCGCCATCGCCCCGCTGATCAAGGATTTCCACCATCTTGACGATTTGCACCAGCGCCTTGTCCTGCGCCCCTTGTTCCATGTAAAGCTGCTTCATGCGCTGGCGGGTGTCCAGTTCTTCCGGCAGCCTCTGAACAATGCGTCGGTATTGCTCCAGCGCCTTGTCAATGAGGCCGTATTTGATGAAGACCTCCGCCTCCATCGACCGCTCCTTGACGAAAGTCTTGTCATCTTTGGGCGGCGTAGCGGCGGCCGCCGGCTCCGGAAGCGCGGCCTCGACCGGGGTGTCCGTAGCCGGCTCGGATTCCGCCTCGATCTCGAGTTCCTCTTCGGGTTCTTCCGTTTCCATCTCTTCCGCTTCCATCTCCACCACTTCTTCCTCTTCCGATTCCATTTCCATTTCCAGCTCTTCCACTTCATCTTCCGCAGCTTCCACGGTAAGGGTGGCTTCCGCAACCTCCTCCGCATCGGTCAGCTCGGTGGCCTCGGGGGCATCATTGATGGACTCGACTTCCATCGAGATATCCATATCCTCAATGCCGTCCTCCGCCACGGGCGGCTCCGCAGACGGCGCGGATCCGGGTGCAAGGCTCTGGCCGCTGGCCAGCGCCTCCATTTTTTTGCGATAGCCGTCGTTGTAAGGTTCGATCTCGAGGATCTGCTGGATGGCGGCGCGCGCCTGCTCGTGCATGCCGCGCTGGATATACAGCTGCTCGAGAGTGGTGAGGCGCTGCACGGTGAGTCCGTCGTCATGCGCGGTCTCGGCGACTTGCAGCGCCAGCTCCAGCACTGCCATGTTGTCGGGATGCACCGCGAGAAACGCCGCCACCAGGCCTTCCGCATCGGCGCTGGTTTTTTGCGTCAACAGCGGGCTGACCAGCGCCTTGAGCACCGGTTCGGCGGCCGTCTCCCCTCGCTGCTGCATGACCATTTGCAAATAACGGGGTCCGGCCACGGCGTCAAGCGGGCCAGCGGCGGCGAGCTGCTGATAGGCGGCCAGGGCCTCGGCGGGCTGCTTGTTTTCGTAGAGAAGATCCGCCAGAAAACGGCGCAGCGGCAACGCCTGGGGCGTTTTATCCAGCGCGGCTTTCACCGCCGCGATCGCCTTGCCGGGATCTTTAAGGGCGAGATGACAATCCGCCAGACCGCGGACGACATTGATATTCGCGGGATCCAACTGCAGGGCGCGATCGAATACCTTCAGCGCTTCGGCGGTATGGGCGCCGTCCTTGAGCAGTTCACGGCCCACCGTGAGATATTCGTTCACTCCTTCGTTGACTTTCTTGTTGCGCACCAGCAAATCGCCCAGACGCAGTCGCGCGCGGGCATTCTTGGGATCCAGCTTGACCAGGCGGCTGGCGAACTCAGCGGCTTTGACGAGATCGCCTTTCCCCTGATAAAGCGTCGAGAGAAAATCAAGCGATTCCTTGGCCTGCCCGGACATGCCGCTCTGGTCATAGAGCGCAACCAGCCGCTCATGGAGATCGGCCCGCTTTTCGTCAATTCGCATCGCTTTTTTGTAAACCGCGATGGCCTTGGGATAAAACCCGTCCTTGGCGAACATCTCCGCCGCCTTGCGGAACGCCTCGATGGCGTCCTCATTGCGGCCCAGCTCCAGGTACAACTCGCCGATGCGATTTTGCGAGACGAGATCTTTGGGGTTGTCCTTGATCAGCAGGTTGAATTTGCCGATCGCCTCGAGCTTTTTGCCCTGGCGGATGAACGCGTCAGCCTCTTTCGCAATCTTGATTTTGTCAAGCGCCACGGCGATTCTCCCGCGCGGCGGCGACTC
>JAYVQF010000334.1:0-3670 GCA_043777195.1 Thermoanaerobaculia bacterium | reverse complement strand
CCCCGCGTTCAAGCCTGGCGCCAATCGCCAGCCCGTCGGCATCATATGCCAACAGACGGCCCGAAGTGAGCCGGTCACTCCATTATGTCTACAAACGGTCACATAGATTGCGCCGATGCCATGAAGCGATCAGAATGACCGCATGATTTCGGTTGAACGCAGACGGGCGATTATTTTTTCCGTATTAATAGTCTTGACGGCGGGACTGTCCGGCCTGCTCGCCTGGAAGGGCGTGCCATTTGTGCGCGATGTTCTCAAATGGCAGCGCTGGCAGAGGGAGATGCGCGACGTGGTTGCGCAACGAGAGCAGATCGAGGCGGAATGGAACCGCCGGTTCGGACCGGTGGAGGATTTCCCCAAACGCCACCCAGCGACGGTAGACAATGAGACGGCGACTAAACTCGATGCGGAGCTGGCGGGCATGGACATGGTTGGGCTTATCAATACCAACCCGGTTCAGCCTGCCACTGAAATCGGCGACATTTCTTCCTCCACCAGCGTTCCCGAAATTCATCCCAAACAATACGACGCGCCGTCGGCAGTCGCGGAGCGAGCCACAGCAAAAGTCAGCAAACGAAGAAGGGATGAATTCGAATCCGTGACGAACTATTTGAACGCGCAAATAGAACAGCCTGCGGATGTGATCACAGCGCCCGACCCGGCTCTTGTATCTTTCATGCATTCAAAAGCTGAGAGTTTGGCGAAAATTCGAACTCTATTATCCGGTAGTGAAGCGCCGGTGTGGCGTTCAGATTATCTGCATTCGGCTTGGCCTCTTGTCAATCTTCTGGGGTTCATGCGCCTCAACCGGCTGCTTGCAAGCGACAGCTACAGGGCGATGCAATTCCGTGATTACGCCACGGCGCAAGCTGATTTGAAGGCAATGACCGTATTAAATCAGGCGTTGGCCAAGCGTCCTGAAACGGTGTCGCTGCTGGTTATGTTGGCGATGGAGCGATATCGTCTGGCGACTGTGCGCATGTACGCAAGCCTGACGGGTGAAGCCCCGCAAACAGGCGAAATATTTGATGTGCGCGCGGGATTGCGAGAGGTTTTCATCGGTGAGGCTTGGCTGTCTGATCTTCACAATCGCGAAGTGCTTGTGGAAGAGCAAAAAATTATCGCGGGCATTCCAGTTGCCAGGCGCCGACACGATCCGGGACTATCCATGAGCGATGCATGGCGGCTTGACAGCCTGCGCGCGATGACGCTGATGTTTTCCCGGACGCTTTCAGCAGATGCATGCAGCATGTTAGCGCCCGAGACACAACACGCTAAACCGGCGGAATGGAACATCAGCGGCATTTTCATTCCCAACACGGACTCAATCTCCCGCCGTGTCCAGCGCTATGAAATGGAAAACGAGATGACGCGCAAAGTCGTTCAGCTCGCGCGGGCCCGCTTGGCGGCGGGAGCCGGCGAATTGAAACTGCCTGCTGATTTCGCTGCATCCGACTGCAAGTCCGGCCATTGGCTTGTCGAAACCTCGACGAACGACCAGTCAATCACCCTGCGTTTTTCAGAGCCGATTGACTGGGGAAAGAATGTGAAAGGCGCGAAGATTCCGTTGCAATTCTCTCTGCATGCCCCTCCGAACTTGCGATAATTTACCCGCGTGACCGACACCGAATCTTCCGCCCTCGTCCTCATTCATGCCGGCAGCGATGCGCTGCGGGCGGTGCTATGCGATGCCGTGACCGGGCTCGGGTATCAACCGGTGGTCGCCGCCAGCCTGGCGCAGGCGCGGCCGCTGCTGCGCGCGAGTCGGCCGGTTTTGATGCTGCTGCAAACGCCGCTGTCCAGTGAAGATGCCGTGGAGTTCGAACGGATTAGCCACGACCCCGCGCTCGAGGCGCTGCCTTGCATCATGATGACCGAGACGACGGATCACAGCGGCCTGCCCGCGCAGCTTGCCCGGGTGCTGTCGCCGCGGGCCGGTCTTGCCGATCCCCATGCCGCGCTGGAAGCGAATCTGGGCCATTCCGTGCGCGCCGATGTGATCGTGGTGGAAGACAATATTGCGGAGCTGGAGATCCTGCTGCGCCGGCTGGGGCGTGCGGGGCTGCGCGGTTGCGCGGCGACTTCGGGACGGGAAGCCCTGTGGCTGATTCGCCGCCAGCGGCCGCGCCTGATGATTCTCGATCTCGCCCTGCCCGGCGGCGATGGGTTCGAGGTGGTCGCGCAGTTGCGCCGAGATCCCGCCTGGGCGCGGCTTCCGGTCCTGGTTTTTACCGCGCTCACCCTGCAGAACGCGCAGCGTGCGCTGTTGACGCTGGGGCCGACGCAGATCCTCGCCAAGAACAGCTCGACCGCGGAACAGTTCATGGCCGCGGTGCAGGAACTGTTGCCCAAGGAATGATTCACACGCCGAGGATCTGCGCATAGAGGCGGCGGGCGGCTTCGGGAGAATCAACATCGCGCACCAGGGCGCGGCCGCCGGGAAAGAGGATGAATTCGCTGCCGCCGCTGCGCAGTCGCAACAGCCCTTCCACGACTTCCGGCTGATAGTGGGCGGGCAGGCTCTTTTGCAGCGCCGAAAAATCGAGCTGCAACGGGCGCGGCGGGCGGATCTGCACGGTGCGGGTGCCGCAGTAACGCACCGCCTCGGTGACGCCGCGCTCGCCGTTCAGGATCGGCCGTTCGCCTTTCGTGCAGGCGGCGCAATCGGCGCGCGGGGCGGTGCGCTGCAGGAATTGCCACTGGTTTCGCCATAGATCGAAGTAGACCGGGCCGGAGAGCGCGGCAAAATCCCCGGTCAGAATTTTCAGCGCCTCGACGCAGGCGAGTGCGGAGACGACGGCTACCGCCGGCCCGATCACCCCGGCCGTCTCGCAGGTCGGGCCCGGCTGCGAGGGAATCTCCTCCAGCAGACAGACCAGGCAGGCGGTGGTGGCATGCGGTGCCGGCGGCCGGGAAACAATCGGCTGCATCTGTCCGTCGCTGCCCACCACCGCGGCCATCACCCAGGGAATTCCCAACTCCAGCGCGGTTTCATTGATGAGGAAGCGGGTCTCGAAGTTGTCGGTGCCGTCGAGAATCAGATGGTGGCCGCGCGCGAGCGAGCGCGCGCCATCCGCGGAGAATTCCTCCGCGCGGGCGTCGATCTTGATCTCGGGGTCAATCGCCTGGAGATGCTGCGCCGCCGTGAGCGCTTTAGGGCGTCCCAGATCGGCGGTGGTGAAAAGCGTCTGCCGCTGAAGATTGCTCAGCTCGATGACATCCCGGTCCACCAGCGTGAGCGACCCCACGCCGGCACGCACCAGCAATTCCGCATGGCGGGTGCCCAGCGCGCCGAGGCCGACGAGCAGCACCTTCGCTTCGCGCAGCTTCGACTGTCCGGTCGCGCCGATGGGCGGAAAACTCACCTGGCGGATGTGGCGGGGGAATTCGGGCATTGGAAAAGGATAACTGATCGGGTCTTGGGGCATAGGGCGTAGACATAATGGAGTGACCGGCTCACTTCGGGCCGTCTGTTGGCATATGATGCCGACGGGCTGGCGATTGGCGCCAGGCTTGAACGCGGGGTACCGCATTGCTGCGGCAGAGCCGCAACGAAGGAGCCGGTCATGGATAAGAATACCACCCACTACGTCGGACTGGATGTTCACCAGGACAGCATCACGGTCGCAATTTTTGCTCCCGGCAGCAGGAAGCCGGAGGTTTTCAAGCG
>JAYVQF010000333.1:0-3673 GCA_043777195.1 Thermoanaerobaculia bacterium | reverse complement strand
ATCGAGATGCTCGATTTCGCCGCCGGGCAGCAGGACATGATCAAGGCGGTGCAGGACGGCGCGCTGCATTTCGCGGCGCGGGCCGCGATGTTCATCGTGAAAGGCGCGCAGGCTGTAGCATGGAGCGGCAGCGGCTTTGAAATTGACATCCGCAACCGCACCGTGCCGCTGGGCACTCCGAATGCATTTCATCGCGCCTTCACCGCATTGCGCTGGCAGCAGGGCGATGGCAGCGAAGCCAGCCTGCAACAATTCACGCGCCAGGCACCCCATGCCTGGGGGCTGTTCCCGATTCTGGTGCGCGGCAAAGTGGCCGCGCTGCTCTATGTGGACGACGGCGGCCAGAACAAGCCGATTTACGCAGCGCCCCTCGCGGCCTTGACCCGCGTCGCGGGCCTTGCCATTGACAGCCAGGCCAATCGCGACCGGCGCATGCCGCAGACACCGGAAAAACTGGCCCTGGTGCTGGGCGGCGCGGACGCTGCCGCCGCACCCTCGGCCGAACCACTGCTAGAAATGGACATGATGGCCGTTGAGCCGGCCGATGAACCTCAGGGCGATACGATGGTCGATACGATGGTCGAGGCAATACCGGCCGCGATGACGGAATTGCCGGCTCCGCCTGCGCCGGCCGCCATCGCACCGCCGCCGCCACCTCCTCCGCCTCCGCCGCCACCCCCCGCATTCGCTGCGCCCGTCCCCATCGTTCCCCCGCCGACGGCAGTCGCGCCGCCCCAGCCTCCGCCCTTGCCGGAGCCTGTTGGGGCAGTGGTTTCAGCGGAGCCCATCTCGCAGCCGCCTCCGCTTCCCCCGGCCGCGATGGCGGCGCCGGTTCCGCCGTCCGCGGCGCCTGCCCCCACAGCTTCAGACATCCCGCCAGAAGAAAAGCGGATGCACGATGACGCGCGCCGATACGCCCGAGTGCTGGCCCAGGAGATCATGCTTTATAACGCGCAAAAAGTGGAGCTGGGGCGCAAAAAAAACAACATCTATTCGCTTCTGAAAGACGAAATTGACAAGAGCCGCGAGGCCTACGAACGCCGCTTCAAACAGCCGCAACTGCAAAACCGCAGTTATTTCCACGACGCGCTGATCCAGTATTTGTGCGACGGCAGTCCGTCGTCACTCGGCGTTTAGCCAGGTGAATCGTTTGTTCCGAGAAAACAGGACCCTACCATGCGCCTGCTTTCTCTATACACGGGCTTGCGGCTCGGCACCCTCGCTTTCAGCGCGAGTGTTGCCGTTGCCGGCGGCGCGGCCATTTCACTTTCCGCCGCGGTGGAATCAGCGACACCGCCTGTCGCCCGGTCGTTGGAGCCGATCCGCGAGGCCCTGTCCGCACCGTTAGCCGGGCGCAGTGAAGCCCTGGAAGCGCTGTCCACCACCTACCCCGCGCCCTTTCGTTCACCCCTCGCACTGGCTGCCGCCGCCGCCGCGCTCGACCGCGACGGTTCGGGCGATGTGCCACGCGCGCGCGCGCTTTTGACTCAGGCGAAAGACCCCCGCTTCGCGGAACTGGGCGCGGCGCTGCAGGCCCGCAGTCTGGCGCGGGAGGGGAAATTTTCAGACGCACTCGCGACTGCCGAACCTTATCTTTCATTGCGCGGCCCGGGCGTCAGCCTGCAAACTGACGCGCTCGATTGGGCCATCGCCGTCGGCGACATGACTCGCGCGACCGCGCTGCTCACCACGCTCGACGGGCGCATCGAAGAGAACCGCCGAAAAAAAGCGATCACGGCGATCGCCGACCGGCTGGGCCGCCTCAGTCCGGGCGATTTGCAGATCACCGCCGCTTGGGCGCTTGCGCGCTATCCCGGCGGCCCGCTTGAGGACAAGCTGCTGGCCGCGCTCGCCGCGGGAAAGCTGCCCGATCCGCGGGCCGGCTACAGCCGCGAGGCGCATTGGAGTCGCTGTGAAAAATTGGCTGCCGTCCGGCGAACTGCGGCGGCGCTGTCTGAATGCGCCTTGCAGGCGGACTTGACCCCCGCGCAGCGGTTCATGCGGATTCGCTGGCAGCGCGCGGAAGGCGCGCTGGACGCGGCAGAAGCGGAACTGGCCATGCTGACGGCTGCGGCCGTCAAACCTGCGCCGCAAGACGCGCCAACGCCGGCCGAACTGGAATACGAACGCTATGAAATTCTCCGGGCGCGCGGCGAACGGGTGGCGGCGCGCGCGGTGCTTTTGGCGCTAGCGCAATCCGCGCGCGGCAATGAGGCGGCGAAGGCGCAACTCACCTTGTACTCCCAGGCGACCGAAACAGCGGAGCAGCAAAAATGGCTGCGTGCTTATGTTGAAAACGCCGACCACGGCAAGGACTGGAGTTTGCGCGCGCTCGGTTTCGCGATGGATGAGTTTGCCGCCGGGCGCGAGGACAACGCGCTGGCCTGGGCATCGCGCCTCGCCAGGCTGGGCAATCCGCAGGATGACCTGGTACATGGCGCTCTCTACCTGCAGGCGCGCATTCATGAGGCGCACCCGCATCCGGCGGAGTCGCAAAAACTTTATGCGCGTCTGGTGCGCGACGACAAATATGGTTATTACGGGATGCTCGCACGCCGCCGCCTGGGCGGCGCAGTGCCCTTGCCGCCCATTCCGGCCGCCGGCCCCGGCGATTATTTTCAGCCCCAACCGCGTTCCCCGGCCGAAGCCGGAGATCTCCTGCTCATCTCGGGGTTCTTAGATTGGGCCGCAGCGGCCTATCATGAGGCCGGGCCGGCGTGGCGTGAAAAGGAGGCGCTGGCCCTGTATCTGCGCGGCGACTATGCGCGGGCCTCCACTCTCGGGCGCGGCGGCGTCACTGATCCGTACGGGGAAACCGCCGACACCCTTTCCCCCCTGAGTTGGCGTCTCGCCTATCCGCCCGCTTATGCGGATGCGCTCGCGTTGAGCGGGCCGCGCGAAGATCCACTCTTGACCCTCTCGCTCATTCGCCAGGAATCTTTTTTCAAGGCCGAAGTCATTTCCTCTGCGGGCGCCATCGGCCTCATGCAATTGATGCCCGCGACGGCGGCGCATGTCGCCCGCCTCGAAGGCGTCGCCTACGAACCGGGCCGGCTGAATGATCCGGTTTACAACACCCGACTGGGCCGCCGGTATTTTTATGACCTGGTCTCCGCTTTCGGCGAGCCGGCTTTTGCGCTGGCCGCCTACAACGCGGGGCCGGGTCGGATTCCGCAATGGCGGAAAACCCTGGGCACGGCGGATTTGGATCTTTTCATCGAGCGCATTCCCTTGAAGGAAACCCGCAGCTATGTGCGGCGCATTCTCCTCAACTGGCAGGAATACCGGCGCATTTACGGCAATTACACCGGCGCGAAAGATGCCGCGAAGGCGCTGGAAAACGCGCCTTGGGCCCGGCCCTGGCCGCTGAGCGAAAGTCCGGCTTCGGCCTCGGCTGTAGCCTCCGGCGCCCGATGATTTTTTCATTCAGTCCGCTGGCCCGGTTGCTGATCGGAATCGGCGGGGCGCTGCTCGCGCACGGCATGCAGGGGCTTTTTTCCGCCGGGGAAATGGCGCATGTCAATGCCGATCCTTTCCGCTTGCAGGAGGCCGCCGCGCGCGGGGTGCGCGGCGCGGCGCGCGCGGCCGCGCTGGCTGCCGCGCCGGAACGGCTTCTCGCCGCCAGCCTCCTGGGCAGCGGTCTGTCCATTTCGCTCGCGACATTTCTATGGGG
>JAYVQF010000332.1:0-14510 GCA_043777195.1 Thermoanaerobaculia bacterium | reverse complement strand
TCCGCGCCAGTCAATCAAACCAGAAACCCCTGAAGCCCCCCGCCATCTTGCGTACTTGACAGGTCACTCCATATCAGGGGCGGAGCTAAGCTCCGCCCGAAGGCTCTCGGGGTCCTCAGGGCGGAGCTTAGCTCCGCCCCTACACACAACTCCGCAGTGCGTGCATATTTCACACCCTCACCAGCCCGCTCTTTTCCGTCAGCAGTTCAAAATACTGGCTTGATAACTTTTCGTTGACGGTGTTCTGCCGCAGCCGGGCATTGAGATGAACGAAATCCACCTGGTCGAGCGGCTGATCCTGATCGTAGCAGGAAAATACAAAGCTTTCTTTTCCCGTCACCGGATCGATGTGCTTCTGCAGGCACTGCGCGCAGACTTCTTTCATCATGCACTGCATGGGGGAATTGATGGAGCCGATGGCGGCGTGGCCGGGGCGCAGGAAGGGGGCGAGGACGGTGTGGCGGGCGGCTTTCACCGCGGCCATCATGCGGTCGGAGCCGATGACGATCAGGCGGGTGACGGCGCTCATGGGGATCGGCGGCTCGCCCAGTTCGCCGGCGCCATAGGCGCGCATCGCCTGGACGATGTTGCCCTGAAAGAAGCGGTCGGCTGCGCGACGCGGTGTTATGGTTCCGTTGCCGGGATCCACCGCATAGATGACGAGATCGGTGGCCGCTTCGATCTCGTCGCGCTTGAACAGGTCGGTCGCTTTTTTATAACCCGCGACATAGAGCACGCGGTTGCCCCGCTGTTTGCAGGCGCGGGCGATGGAAAACAATACCGCGTTGCCGAGGCCGCCGCCGACCAGCAGCACCGTCTCCGCCTCGGGAATGACGGTCGGCGTCCCGGTGGGGCCCATGACCACGATCGGCTCGCCGGGCTTGAGCGCGGCGCAAAGGCGCGAGGAAACCCCCAGCTCCAATGCGATCATCGAGAGCAGTCCGTCCACGGGATCGACCCAGGCGCCGGTGAGGGCGAGCGGTTCGGTGGTCAATATCGCGCCGCCGATTTGCGGCGCCTGCTGCTCGTAATTTTGCAGGCGGTAGAACTGGCCGGGCTGAAAATTTCGCGCGGCGAGCGGGGCGCGCACCACCACCTCGATGATGGTTTCGGTGAGGCGGTTGACCGCGGTGACGCGCGGGACGAGCAGATCGTCGAGGGTTTTCGCCCAGCCCTCGTATTCCACCTCGCGCTGCGACTGTTCATTGCCGTCCAGCTTCGCCACCTGCGGCGCGAAGATCGCGGTGATGAAAGGGTGGCCGTCCTTGGCCGAGGCCATCGCCTTCACCACATTGCCGGCGTAATGGGGATGATTGTCGCCGAAGAACGAGATGAACTTTCCGCCGCGATGATAGGAGGTGAAAAAGCCGTCCCCTTTGCCTGACGGTTCGAGCTGCGTCCAGCCGGAGGATTCGACCACGGCGCGGTGGGGTTTGAAGAACTGCCCTTTTTCATCGCGAAGAAATGAACCGGGGTATTCCTTTTCGTAAGTGGTGTTGGGCGAAGTCCCGGCGGCCACCAGCAGCGCGCGACCCGGCAGGCGAATTTCGCCGCCGTCGCCGCGCTTGAAGGTCACCGCTTCGAGTGCGCCGTGCGCGTCGGGGTGCGCTTCGAGCGGCTCCAGGTTCTCGGCGAAGCGGATGCCCTCCTCGAAGGCCTTGACTACTTCCTCATAGTTGAGGCGGTAGGCCGGCGAATCCTGCAGGCGCTTGCGATACGCCAGGGTGACGCCGCCCCATTCATTGAGCAGCGGCAAAAAGTCGGGGGCTTCACCGGCGGCCTGCGCCCGCGCCCGCTCGCCGCGCAGCGCGCGCGCATGGTCGAGCAGCGTGTCGAGAATCTGAATTTCCTCCGCATCGAAGCGCAGGCGCGCGGCGGCCTCACCTTTCTCCAAGGCCAGCGCCTCATGCCAGCTCAATAATTTTTCGCACTGCACCGGGTAATAGGCCAGGGCTTCGGTGGCGGTGTCAATGGCGGTGAGGCCGCCGCCCACCACGAGCGCGGGCAATCGCAGTTGCAGATTGGCGAGGGATTCGTGGCGATAAGCGCCGGTGAGCTGCAAGCCCATTAAAAAATCGCTGGCCTTGCGGATGCCGCGGATGAGATTGTTCTTCAGGTTGATGATGGTCGGGCGGCCGGCCCCGGCGGCGATCGCGATGTGGTCGAAGCCGAGCTCCCACGCCTGCTCGATGGTGAGGGTGCCGCCGAAGCGGACGCCCCCGACGATGGTCATTTTTTTCCGGCGGGCGAGATTGAGGTGAAGCAGGGTGAGAAAATTCTTGTCCCAGCGCACGGTGATGCCATATTCGGAAACCCCGCCGAAGCCGCTGGTCTTGCGGGTGGCGAGATCCTGCTGCAAGTCCTCCGCGTTCACCACCGGGCGTGGGGCGCGGCCGTCGGCGCCGCTCAGTGCCGCGTCGGGCGGCTCGATCTTGAGCCCGTCAATGCCCACCACCGCGAAGCCGTCGTTCAGCAAATAATGCGCCAGGGTGTAGCCCGCAGGGCCCATGCCGACGACGAGAATTTTTTTGCCGTTGAAAGGCAGGGCGCAGGGGCGGCGCAGGTTGAGCGGGTTCCAGCGTGTGAGCAGGCTCCAGATTTCGAAGCCGTAGGGAAGTTCCAGAAGATCGGTGAGGACGCCGGTTTCAGCGGCAGGGATGTTGACGGGCTCCTGCTTCTGGAAAATGCAGGATTTCATGCAGTCGTTGCAGATGCGATGGCCGGTGCCGGGCAGCATGGGATTGTCCACGCAGACGATGGCGACCGCGGCGATGGCGTCGCCGTCCCTGCGCATCTCGTGCATCTCTGAAATTTTTTCGTCGAGCGGACAACCGGTCAGTTCGATGCCAAGCGGATTTTTCAAATATTCCCGGGCGCCGCTTTTTTCCGGGTTGATTTTGTAAAAGCCCTTCGAGCAGGAATCCTTGTCGCGGCCGGCGCACAGGATGCAGTAGTGGGCTTCACCCAGCGTCTCGCGCGCGCCCGGACGCGCGTCGGTGAGATGGAAGCCGTCGCGCTTGCGCAAGGTATCCCGCGGCCCTTCCATCAGCTCGGGCATGTCGGCGCGCGGTTTCGTGATCTGCACCAGCGCGTCGAAATGCATCGGCCGGGGCTGGCGGAACATCGCCCAATGTTGGGTCGCGGCGCGGCCGGCTTCGCTCGCCGCGGCGGCCGCCGCCCAGTGCGCCCCCATATCAATCACCCAGGCCAGCCAGGCGAGAAATTCCCCGCGCCCGCCCGGCGCGCCGCCCGCGATCAGCCAGCCCGCGGCGCGTCCCTGGGATTCATTGACTTCATTTTTAGGATCAAGCAACGGTTCCGCGTCGAGCAGCCCCTGCAGGAAAATCGCGAGACGCAACTCGGCATCCGCCTCCGGCACGAGTTTGGCGACCGGATGCTGGCCGGCTTTCGCCAGCAGTTCGCCGTGCAGCGCGGCAAAATCGAAGTGGGCCGCTTCAGCCGCAAACTTTTTCCCCTTGCGTCCGCTAAATTCTTTTTTGACCGAAAAGATGGAACCTTCGCGCGCCGAAATCGCCCGCTGCGCGGCGCGGTGATTTTCGATGCCGAAGAGGCGCGCCACGAATACCGACACCTGCGGTCCCAATGCCACCAGCAAAGCCGACAGTTCCTCCGGCGGCAGCGTGTCGGGATTCGCCCGTCCCGCCGCCAGCCGATCCATCAGTTCGCGGTCGGCCTCGGCCAGCTCGCCGTCGAAAACCTCCAGCAGCGCCCGCAAGCGCACCGGGTCATGGAGGTCGGCCCAGCTGAAGCCGGGAATGCCAAGTGGAAAGTCGCGTTCAAGCGGGGTGTGGGGCGGCAGCATGGGTGGGCAATTTTAGCGGGGAGAGAGAGGACGAGCGCGATCGGGGTTGGAGAATGCTCGATGCGGATGATCGCGACCGCGCGCTCCGCGCAGGCGATGCCGCGGCTGTGGTGTTTCCGGCAAGCGCAGGTTGAGGACTATTCGCAGCCTGGTTTCGCCGCCTCTTTCTCTATTTTGGTGCTGGGTCAGCCGTTCCCCGGTTGAAGACCAGGATTCCTTCCAGCGGCTTGCGCGCAATGTCGGGAACGACCGCGTCATCCGCCGGCAATCCCACCGGCAACAGCAGGAATGCCTTTTCATTCGGCGGACGCTTCAGTATCTTCTCGAGGAACTGCATCGGGCTGGGGGTGTGGGTGAGGGTCGCCAACCCGGCGTGGTGAATGGCCGCAATGAGCAGCCCGACCGCGATTCCGACAGACTCCTGCGTGTAGTAATACTTGTGAAGCGAACCGTCGCGGTGATAGCCGTGGCTGTGGCGGAAGACCACGATCAGCGACGGGGCGGTCTCGAGAAATTCCTTGTGCCAATCCGTGCCGATCGCGGCCAGGTCAGCCAGCCATTCATCAGTCGCCCGTCCCTCATAGAAGGCCTTCTCCTCGGCCTCGGCCGCGACGCGGATTTCCCGCTTGAGATCCGGATCGGTCACCGCCACGAAAGTCCAAGGCTGCTGATTGGCGCCGCTCGGCGAGGTACCGGCTGCGGCGATCAGGATTTCCAGCAGCCCTTTGGGCAGCGGCTGGCGGGAAAAGAACCGCACTGAACGGCGCCGCCGCATCCGCTCGTGAAACGCATTCGCGCGCGCCAGCGCCTCTCCTTCGGGCAGAGGTTCAACGGGATACGGAACAAACCGGGGGGGCATGGCCATCATTCTACTGAGCGGCCCGGGTGTTGGCGTCTGTAATGGGCGGCACGATACGCTTGGCCAGTGGTCTAAATCGCGGGGCGATAGCGGGGCGGGGAAATCAGCAAAACTTCCGTTTATTTCCCCCTGATCCCCTGCGCCGTCGCGAGCTGGGCGAGTAGATCCGCGCCTTTGGGAATCATGGTGAGTTCGAGCCCTTCCGCCTGGAGGAGCTGCTGGGTTTCCAGCACCTTGAAGAGCGCGTCGCTGATTTCGCCGTCGCTGGAGATGTTGGCCAGCGCGTCGCCCACGATCTTCGGGCGGATGGCTGCGGCCTTGGCGAATTCGATGGCGGCCTGGCGGTCGGCCGTGGAGCGGATGATGTTCACCTTGTTGGCGCCGTCCTGCTGGATGGCGGCAGTCACCTGGCGCAGGCGATTGACGACTTTCTGCTCAATCTGCGAAATCATGCCCGCATCGCGGAAGTGAACTTTGCGGATGTAGACGCTGCCGGTGCGGTAACCCCATTCCTGGGATTTCGCGGAGACCTCTTCACGCACGGTCTTGCTCATGGTGTGACGGTCTTCCAGCATGGCCGCGAGGCGCATGTTGCTGAGCGAGCGCACGGCCGCGTTGGCGACATTGGCGCGCAGCGAGCCGCGCGGGTCGGCGTTCTTGTAGAGATAAGCCACCGGATCGCTGACGATCATTTCGTACCAGACGCCGATGCCCATGGGGGCGCCCTCCTCGGAGTTGACCGGCTGGCTGCGCAGGTAGGTCTGGTCGAGGCGCAAGTCCACCCGCCGCATGCGGCCGAAGAAGGGAACCAGCACCGCGAAAGGGCCGACCGCGACCCACGGGCAGTGTAGCCCCGGCTGGTCGAGCACGGCGCGCACGGTGCCGAAAAGCTCATACACCACGCATTCCCGTTCGTTGACGATGACATACAATCCCAGCAGGCGGATGACGCCGAGCGCCATCGGCACGAGGATGAAAAAAGCGAGGAAGGAGAAGAAGGCGGCAGCAAGGAATTGCATCAGCGCACCTCCACGGCGGACATCCCGGCGGTCATGACATCCGGCATGATGACCCCGCGACGGATTTTTTTGAATAATGCGAGCCGGGTGTTGCGGATATAGGCGACCAGCGCGCCGGGGCCGGCGGCTTTGAGCAGTCGCAGCTGCGCGGCCAGCGCCAGCAGCGGTTCCACCTCGGCCTGGGCGTTGAGGGTTTCGATCTCGACTGCGCGTTTTGATTGCACAATCTTCTGGTCGGCGGCCGCGCGCGCGAGGCTGATTTCGCTCGAGACATGATTGTGCGCGGTGTTGATCGCGGCAAGGGCCGAGTCCACTTCGAGCGGAGGATCAATGCCGGTGATGAGGGCCGCGTCCAGGGCGATGCCGTAACGGGCGGCCGATGAGACGCATTCGGTGTCCATGCGTTCATTCAGATCGCGCAGATTTTTTCGCAGGTCGTTGATGGAGATCCCCTGCACCATGTCGCCCGGATCCCCCTCGGCGTCGGGAGTGTCGGGATGGGAACTACCGGGCGCGGTGGGAACCTCGAAATTGGCGATGCGGTCGCGCAGGATGGAGATGAAATAACCCATGACATGCGCCACGGGATTGCGCACCCCGAAAATGTAGGCATACAAATTGCGGTCGCTCACGGTGTAGCGCAGCTGGCCGGTGAGGCCGGTATTGAGTTGATCCTTGGTGACCGCTTCCAGCACCCGCCCGGCCTGATTGGCCGAGGGGGATTCGGGGTCGAAGGCGATGGAGACGGTGATGGTGGCGATGGAGACCTTGTACACCTTCTGCCACGGGAATTTCCAGTAGAACCCCGCGCCCTTCACGAGGACCTGCGGATACACATAACGGTCGCGCTCCTCCGGCCGCAGGCTTTGCGAGATGGGGTCCTGCAAAGTGGTGAGGGTGCCCAGCCGCTGGGCGCGGCCGAAAGTGGTGACTACGGCGCGCTCGTTGGGGCCGACGGTGTAGAAACCGCCGAGTCCGTAACGCACGAAAAACCAGGCTACAAGGCCGAAAAAGAGGCCGAAAAAGATTGCGATTGCCATGGTGAGGGCTCCTGGGGAAGTTGAAGAATCAACACAAGACTCTGAGGCGTAAGAAAAGGCCGGCGTGACATTGCCTGCCGCTCCTGTCGATGAACGGCCGATGAAATGATGCTTTGCGCGCTTTCTGTGCGGCTTACCGTCCCAGCACGGCCGTGGCCGTCGGCCCCTGCGGGAGAGGGGCGTTGATGGTGACGAGTTGCAGCTGCGACTCCTCCCACACTTGCGGAATTTTCATATCGCCCACCACGACTTCCTTCATGTTGATGAGGCCGGGAATGGTGATGGCGTCATAGCCGCAGTCGCGTTCGCAGATCTGGCAGCCCACGCAGGGCTTGGGATCCACCACCGCGACGAATGAAAATTGATGGGGCGCGCCCGCCACTTCCTTGCGCTGCATGGTGATGCAGTCGAAGGGGCAGGAGAAGGTGCAGATCTCACAGCCGACGCAGGCTTCCTCGTTGACCACGGCCTTGGGAATTTCCGAGGCCTTGTAGCGCGGCACCACATCCCCTTTCTGGTCGAGAATGGCGTTGACGGGGCACCAGCGGCCGCATACGCCGCAGTCAATGCAGAGATCCTGGAATACGACCTGGAACTTGTCTTTTTTCACCCCGGTGATCGCCTGGGTCGGACACTTCAGCTCGCAGATCGTGCAGCCGGTGCAGTTGTCCATAATGTAATGAGGCATGGCGGGACTCCGTGAAGCTGGAATTATAAGGAATCCGCGAAGTGATGCCAAATCGCATCGGCAGCCGGATTAAGAACGATCACCGCAGCATAATCCCGGTCACACCGTGAAGAAATCCTTCTTGACAGTCCTCCCGCCACGCCCAATAATCCCATCTTCGCCGGCGTTTGTCATTTCGATGAAAGCCGGGAAACTTGGTTTGTCACAGCGGTCTTTCCATCCCGTCCTGATTCAGATCGGAAGGAAATAGTAATAGAAACGCCTCGCCCTCGCGAGCGTTCAAGGAGATTCAACATGCGGAAACTCAACTTCATCGCGGGCGCCATGCTCTTGGCCGCCCCGATTTTCGCCGACGGCCCGATGAGCGGCTGGTTCGTGGGATTGGGCGGCGCCCTGGGCACCCAGACGGGCAACGATATCGTCCTCGCCAACACCACCGACGCCAACCGCAACCCGAACGGTATCGTCAAGCTGCAGATGGATTCCAAACCGTTGTTCCCACTGCTCTTCGGCGGCTACCATGCCGACTTCGGCACCATCACCCTCTCCGGCTGGTACAACAAGTCCACCGGCACCACCACCGCCTACGATCCCAAGGGATACCTGCTGCTAAGCTTCGGCTCGCCTTTGAACGGCTATGTCCGCGCGAACGGCCTGTGGGCCCGCCAAGAGTCGAAGAGTCACGCCATCGACCTCACCTTCAGCCGGGACATCGTCAAAACCGACAAGTCCCAGTTTGAATGGATGCTCGGCCTGCGCGAATGGAAGCTGGAAAACACCCTGCATGCCAACGCATGCAGCAACGCTGCCAGCGGCGTTAGCTGCCTTGCACAGAACGGAACCGCCAACCCCTATACCGACTTACAGGCTGTTGTCCGCGAAAACTCCGACAGCCACGGCTTCGGCATCACCATCGGCGTCAAGGCGCACTACAAGTTCAACAACCGCTTCTCCGCGGCCAGCTGGGCCCGCTTCGGCATGCTGCGCGGCTCCTCGAACCTGACCAACCAGGATGAAGGCTTTTATGGTCCTTTGCCTACCGGAACCGGCTATTCCCGATGCGACAATGTATACAGCTACTGCAACGATTTCTCCTATGGCGCCAAGCGCATCTTCCAGCAGACCGATATCGGCGCCAAGCTGATCGTCAATTTTGTGGCGGGCTTTGACGGCTTCGTCGGCTACACCTTTTCCTCCTTCCAGGATGGCGTGACCAGCCTAGACTACTCCAACGGCGGCGGCGGTTTAGGCCCGGCCATCCGCACCCGCAATGTGGGTTACGATGGCGTCCTGCTCGGCCTGAGCTACCGGTTCTAATTCCCGGATTTTCTCCCGCCTTCCGGACTCAGCCGGAAAGCAATCGGGGCCCCTTAAGGGGGCCCTTTTTTTTACCCTGAATTTGACCTTGCCATTGTTTGCCGGGCGTGTGCGCTTGAAATTCCTGCTCCAGGACAACTGATTCTGTCAAAATTTTCGCATGGACGCCGAGCTCTTCGATCCCGTCGCCCGCGGGGGCGCGGTACTCCTCGATTATTTCCGCGAGGAGAATTTCGCCTATACCCTGCGCGGCTGGCGGCATGACCCCGCGGCCTGTTTCGCGGCCTCCGCCGACGCCCCCGCTTTGCTGGCGGAGCGGGCGCTTCTGCTGGATCAACGGCCGGACCGCCACCTGATCCTGCAGCGGTCGGAAAGCGATCCGGTCATCGCCGACGCGGCGCGTGTGCTCGGCATGATGCGGCCGGATCTAGATTTCAGCGGCGACGAGGCCGACCCCGGACGGCGACTCGCGCGGTGGGGGCATTTGTTGGAGCCCGACCTGTTGCTGCTGCGCCGCGACGCGGGCGGTGCCTACCGCCTGGTCGCGGGGGCGGTCTGCTTCCCGACCTTCTGGGCGCCGGAGGAAAAACTCGGCCTGCCGCTGGCGGCGATTCACGATACCGTCCCCGGGCTGAATGAGAACCTCGGCGAAAAAATTCAGCGGCTGATGGAGCGGCTGCAGGCCGATGAAGCCTGGCACCGCATCAACTGGGGACTGGCCGCAGGGCCGGAGCGCAACCAGCAT
Organism: Thermoanaerobaculia bacterium; assembly: GCA_043777195.1. GTDB lineage: Bacteria > Acidobacteriota > UBA4820 > JAYVQF01 > JAYVQF01 > JAYVQF01. The sequence goes on along the minus strand of JAYVQF010000332.1, from coordinate 5,019 downwards.
CCCGCCGCAGGCCGGGCCCGCCTGCAAGCGGACACCCCGCCGGAAGCCATTTCGCTGCGCATGGAATACCAGTCCTTCCTGCCGCTGCTGACCGGCGATGGCATCCTCTTCACCATCCGCATCTTCACCTTCCCGCTGCCGGAAGTCCGCCGCCACCCGGCCGCCCCCGCGCTGGCGCGGCAATTGCGCACCATGCCCGACGCGGTCGCGCGCTACAAAGGCGTCAGCCCGGCGCTGGCGCGGGCGGCGGAATATCTTTTGGGTGGCTGACGCTTCTGGGTTCCTGACGCGCCTGGCACCGGACGCCGCAAAAGCGGGTTAATCCTTGAGGATGAAAGTCACCTTGAGATTCACCTGATAGCCAACGATGCGGTCTTTTTCGACCAGCACGCGCTTGTTCTTGACCCACGCGCTCTTGACATTGCGCAGGGTCTTGCAGGCGCGCTTGACGCCGGTCTCGATGGCGTCATCGAAGCTTTTCTTGGAGATCGAGGTGATTTCCGAAATTTTGGCGACGGACATGGGGAAACTCCTTGTTGAGCGGGCGGGAATCTTGTTGATGACTTCGTTGATGGACGGGTTGATGGACGGGTTGATGGACGGGTTATTCTTCAAAATCCTCGAGCGCTTTGATCATGTTTTCCACCTTCTGGCGGACTTCCTCCCGTTCGCGCAGCAGCATGTCTATCCGGCTCTGCGGCTCATCCCCGCCGGCCGGGGCGGGCGCAGATGAAGCGCCGCCCGCGCTCAGGCGGGCGAGCTCCTGCTGGGCGAGGGCATATTTGCCCTTCAATTCCTTGTGCTGCTCGACCAGCGCGGTGAGCTTGCTCTCCAGCGCCTTGAGGGTGGCGGTGTCCATGCGGAGATTTTAGCGCGGGTTTGGGGAGGGTGTTCGCGGGGGCCCAGTACGATAATTCCTAATCTGTTCCCGACGACAGCCGCGTCGTTCCTCACGCCCCCAACCCTTCCAGCGCCTCCGCCAACCCCGCCAGCAATTCCTCCGGTCGATCCGTAATAGGAATCACCAGCACCCCCTGCGCTGCGAAGCGGGCGCCTTTCGTGCGGGCGAGCAGCGTTTCGAGTTTTCGCAGATCGAGGGGTGAAGCGGGAAGAAATTTGATCGCCAGCAGGCCATTGTCGTAGCGGATTGATTCGATCCGGAGTCTTTCCGCGCGCAGTCTGAGGCGCGTCGCCGCGAGCAGGCGGGTGACTTTGTCGGGCGCTTCGCCCCAGCGTTCGCGAAGTTCGGAGGAGAGGCGATCCACCGCGGCGAGATTTTCCGCCAACGCGAGACGACGGTAAAGAATCAATCGTTCGTTGAGATCACCGAGCCAGGCTTCGGGGATGGTGAGGTCGAGTCCGAGCTGGAGTTCGGTGCGGAAGGTGTCGATGGGCGCTTCGCCTGAAAGTTCGCGCACGGCGTCGTCGAGCATGCGCATATACATTTCAAAGCCGATGGCTTCGAGCTGGCCCGACTGATTGCCGCCCAATAATTCCCCGGCGCCGCGCAGTTCAAGATCGAGCGCGGCGATGCGGAATCCCGCGCCGAGGTCGGAAAATTCGCGCAGGGCTTCAAGGCGGCGCGCGGCTTCCGGTGTCACCCGGCCGTCGGCGGGCAGCATCAGCATGGCGTAGGCCTGCCGGTCGGAGCGGCCGATTCTTCCCCGTAATTGATAAAGCTGCGACAGGCCGAAGCGGTCGGCGCGGTTGACGATCAGGGTGTTGACATTGGGCATGTCGATGCCGTTCTCGATGATGGTCGTGGTGCACAGCACATCGTATTCCCCCTTGATGAAGCGGTGCAGGAGATCTTCCAGCAGCACCTCATCCATCTGCCCGTGTGCATGCGCGACGCGCAGGCCGGGAATCCAGCCGCGCAGCATGGCGGCGATGGAGGGCAGGGTTTCGATGCGGTTGTGCACGAAAAAGATCTGGCCGCCCCGTTCCACTTCGCGTTTTACCGCAGCGATGATGGCCTCGCGCCGGAAAGGAGCAAGCGTGGTTTCGATGGAGAGACGGCTGCGCGGCGCGGTTTCAATCAGCGACAGATCGCGCAATCCCGACAGCGACATTTGCAAGGTCCGGGGAATCGGCGTTGCGGACAGGGTCAGGCAATCAATCGAGGTCTTCAGTTTTTTCAGCCGCTCCTTGTGGGTGACGCCGAAGCGCTGTTCTTCATCCACGATCATCAGGCCAAGGTCACTGAAGCGCAGGTCCTTCGAGAGAATCCGGTGGGTGCCGATGACGACGCGAACTTCGCCGGCCGCGAGCGCCGCGAGAGTTTGCTGCTGCGCCGCCTTGTCCACGAAGCGAGAGAGCAGGGCTACCTTGAATGGGAATGGGCGAAAGCGTTCGGAGAAATTTTCGAAATGCTGGTAAGCAAGAATCGTGGTCGGTGCAAGGATCGCCACCTGCTTGCCTTCCGCCGCGGCCTTGAAGGCGGCTCTTAAAGCCACTTCCGTCTTGCCGTAACCGACATCCCCCAGCACCAGCCGATCCATCGGCGCTTCGGCTTCCATGTCCTTTTTCACCGCAGCGATGGCTTTGGCCTGATCGATGGTTTCCTCCCATGGAAAAAACGATTCGAATTCCGCCTGCCATTCAGTGTCGGGGAGAAACGCGTGGCCCTTCGCCCGCTTGCGCGCGGCATACAAACGCAGGAGTTCGCCCGCCATCTCGCGCGTGGCCTGCTTGGCGCGGGTTTTCGCTTTCTCGAATTGTTTGCCGCCGATGCGGTCTAGCGAGGCCCTCTCTCCGCCGACATATTTCTGGATCAAATCAAGACGCGCGACAGGAACAAAAAGCTTCCCCTCCCCCGCGAATTCCAAGATGATGAATTCCTGCACGCGATTGGGTTCGCGCATGGTTTGCAATCCGAGATAGCGGCCGATGCCGTGATCCACATGCACCACGAGATTGCCGGGCTTGAGATCGCGCAGATCGCTGAGGAATGCGCCGGCGGCGGGGCGGGTGGATTTTTTGAGATGACGACCTTCGCCAAAAATTTCGGGCTCGGTGAAAATGGCCAACCCCGCGGCGGGATAAACAAATCCCTGCGCGAGATCGCTCAGCGCGAGGGTGAGCGCCGGCGCCGCGCCGATGTCGCCGCTAAGCGGCTGCGGGTAAAGCAGCAATTCGCGCAGCACCTGCTGAATGCGTTCCGCCATGCCCGCGCTCTTCGCGGTCAGCACCACCCGTGCGGTCTGCGTCGCCGCGCGCACCTCGCTCTCGAATCGTTTGAGATCGCCGTTGAAGGAAAGCGGCCGGCGCGACTGGAATTCGAAGGTCGCGCCCTCTCCGTAAGCGGTCAGGCCGAAATGGCTGCGCGGCGCGGCCAGCCAGGCGGCGGTCAGTTCCGGCGCGAGGAACTGCGCGGCGGTGAAGGGCGGGAATCCGGCTTGGGTGAAGGATTCGCGCAGCCCCGCTTCGGTTCGCTCCAGCGCCCTCGCGACGCCGGGCGCCTCGAAAATCACCAATTCCGCCTTCTCCGAAAATAATTGCGCAGGGGAAACAAAGAATTCCGCCAGCGCGCGCGCTTCGCCGCCCAGCCCCGGGTAGCTCTGAGATTCGCGCAACGGGGCAAGTCGCTGCCTCGCGCGGCTGTCGCCTTTCGCCAGAAAACCGCTCAGCGCTTCGCGCAGTGGTGCAATGTGGGCGAACTCACGAAGCGGGGTGAGGCGCAATGCTTTTACACGGCCACCGCCCTCTTCTTCTTCGCCTTCTTCATCTCCGCGCCGCTGGGTGTCGGGATCGAAGCGGTGCATGGATTCCAATTCATCGCCGAAATAATCGAGGCGCATCGGCAGCTCTTCACCCGGCGGATACAAATCGACAATGCCGCCATGCACCGCGTATTCGCCCGCCGATTCCACCCGCTCGCGACGGACATAGCCGAGTTCCCACAACCGGGTGAGGAGTTCGCCGCGCGGCGGCGAATCCCCGGGCCCAATGCGCGCAAGTCCGGCGCGGATCAGTTTTTCGTTGGCGACCGGCAGCGCCAGCGCAGCGGCGGGCGCCACGCCGATTTGCAAAACGCCGGCAACAAGATCGGCCAGGAATAATCCCCGCTGGCTGAGAACTCCCTCATGCGCATCGAGTCCCGAAAGCGGAAAGACATCCAAGGGCGGCAGCAGGCGAATGGCCGCGGCGGCGTTTTCACCGCCGCCCTGCAGTTCGCAAAGCCGCGCCACCAGCGCCTCCGCGGCCTGCGCATTCTCAACCACCACCACCACCGGACGCCCCAGCTTTTCACACAGCGCCAGCAGCGCCGCCGCCTTGAGCGTATCGGTCAGCCCCAGCCAATTCGTTCCCCCGTGCGCCGCCGCATCCGCCAGCGCGCGCGAAAAATTGGCGTCCGCGGCCAACTGCTGCGTCAGCGTGCCGGGCGGCAAGGGCAAAAATCCGGGCTTGACCAAGGGAGGGAATTTTCACGGATGCGGCGCAGCGACGCGCCCGCACAGCCGCTAAAATTCCGCCCAGTTCCTTTCCCGATGCCGACTTAGCTCAGCGGTAGAGCAGCTGATTCGTAATCAGCAGGTCGTCGGTTCAATCCCGACAGTCGGCTCCATATTATTTTTACAGCCGCGCATTTACGCGCAACGATGCATTCATACCCCGACGACCTGCACTGCGCGGGGCCCCATTCCATGGGGTAGGCGCAGTGCGGGGGGATCGACCCGCGCGCAGCGCGCCGGGAGTGGGGGAACGAAGTGCCCCCGGGAAAAAACTCGGTTCCGCCAGCGCGAATGCGCAAGCGGTTCAATCCCGACAGTCGGCTCCATATTTTTTACAAACGGTCATTAACGAACCGTGATACATCCATGACACGACGACCTGCACTGCGCGGTGCCCCATTCCATGGGGTAGGCGCAGTGCGGGGGGAGCGACCCGCGCGCAGCGCGCCGGGAGTGGGGGAACGAAGTGCCCCCAAGAAAAAACTCGGTTCCGCCAGCGCGAATGCGCAGGCGGTTCAAATCCCGACAGTCGGCTCCATATTTTCTACAAACGGTCATTAACGAA